>PWUG01000309.1 GCA_003562605.1 Syntrophomonadaceae bacterium
GTTGAATTCCTGCCAGAATTATATGAATAATATAATATATGAAATTTATTAATCGAACAATAATTAGATACCCTTCTATGTTAATTTCAGGTTCCAGGTAAAAATGCTTATTTGCATATTATATTGATTGCAAGAATACTACTCTGTCTTATAAATTCTTTCGATCGATACCGCCTCACCGTTTAACTCATTTATTTCAATTATAACGGCATTAAAAACAATTTTACCTTCGGATATAGTTAACTTATGCGGAAGTTGGGTAATAAATCTCTTCAGGGGACCTCCTTTATCGACTCCCAGGATGGAATCATAAAGTCCAACCATCCCCACGTCAGATATATAGGCAGTTCCCCTGGGAAGTATTCTTTGATCAGCGGTTTGGATGTGGGTATGTGTTCCAACAACAGCGCTGACCTGGCCATCCAGGTACCAGCCAAGAGCCTGCTTCTCAGAGGTTGCTTCGGCATGAAAATCAACGATAACCAGGTCCACCTTGCTCTTCAGCAGTAATAATTCCCTGTCGGCGGCGCGAAATGGGCAGTCCACAGGCTTCATAAATACCCTGCCGATCAAGTTAATTACTGCCAACTTTGTTTTTCCCTTTAACCTTTCAACAATGACTGAACCTAACCCCGGGGTGGTTTCCAACGGATAGTTTGCCGGCCTGATCATTCTCGGTTCACGATCAATAAAATTAAATATATCCTGGCGATCCCAGATATGATTGCCACCGGTAACAACATCGATCCCCATACTTCTCAGTTCGATAAAAATATTTTCAGTCATTCCGGCTCCGCCGGCGGCATTTTCACCATTGGCAATAATAAAATCGAGACACAGAGTTTTTTTCAGCTCGGCAAGGTGTTCCTGCAGGTATTTTCTGCCCGGTTTGCCGACTATATCTCCGATAAACAAAATACGCATTTAAACAACTCCAATACCATGATATCTGTTACCTGGAAACTTTCTGCTATTTGTTCCGTTTTTCCTGCTCTATGCAAAAAGAAAGCGCCTTCGCGGAAGGCACTTTCTTATAAGAGTATCTTCAGTGAACCGGGTTAATCCTACTTGGCGTAATCAACTGCTCTAGTCTCCCGAATCACCGTAACTTTAATCTGTCCGGGATATTCAAGTTCTCCTTCGATTTTTTTAACAATATCCCTGGCTACCTGGATCGATGTATAGTCATCAATCCGATCTGGTTTTACCATAATTCTGATTTCCCGGCCGGCATGAATAGCATAGGATTTTTCCACGCCTTCAAACGAATCAGCGATATTCTCCAGTTTTTCCAAACGCTTGATGTAAGCTTCCAGGGTTTCTCGCCTTGCCCCGGGGCGGACTGCCGATATTGCATCGGCGGCCTGTATCAATACCGCTTCCATGGTATTGAAATCAATATCACCATGGTGGGCCTCAATTGCATTGACTATAGCCGGGGATTCCTTATATTTCTTGGCCACTTCTGCACCTATCTGGACATGCGACCCCTCTGTTTCGTGATCGATCGCTTTTCCAATATCATGCAGCAGGCCTGCCCGCTTGGCGAAAGTAACATCAAGACCTAATTCTGCAGCCATGATACCGGCCAGGTGGGCGACTTCAATCGAATGCTGTAAAACATTCTGTCCGTAGCTGGTTCTGAAGCGCAGCTTGCCGAGTAAAAAGACAATTTCGGGGTGCACTCCGTGCACTCTGGATTCAAAAGTGGCACGCTCCCCTTCTTCTTTAATCTGCGCATCGACTTCTTTGCGTGTTTTTTCGACAATCTCTTCGATCCTGGCAGGGTGGATACGGCCATCGCTGACCAGCTTCTCCAAAGACAGGCGGGCAACTTCCCGCCTGATCGGATCGAAACCGGATATAATCACCGCTTCCGGAGTATCATCAATAATCAAATCAATACCTGTCAGCGTTTCAAGCGCCCGGATGTTTCGGCCCTCACGACCGATAATTCTGCCTTTCATTTCATCATTAGGTAAGGAAACAACAGAAACAGTCGATTCGGAAACATGATCTGCAGCGTAGCGTTGTATAGCCAGCGTAACAATCTCACGGGCTTTTTTCTCGCCTTCTGCTTTAGCCTGGCTCTCCATATCCTTAACCATGCTGATCATTTCATGGTTAATCTCATCCCTGACTCTTTGGAGCAGCAGCTCTTTTGCATCATCGGATGTCATGCCTGACACTCTTTCCAGTTCAGCGAGCTGTTTCTGGTGCAGTTGATCCAGTTCCTCCCTGAAACTTTTATTCTCCTCTTCCTTAAATCTTAACTCTTCTTCTTTGCGTTCTACGTTATTAAGTTTCTTGTCAAGGCTTTCCTCTTTCTGATCCAATCTGCGCTCAAGGCGTTGAAGCTCTGCTCGCCTCTCTTTGCTTTCCTTCTCCAGTTCAGTTCTAAGTCTATGTGCTTCTTCTTTCGCTTCAAGCTGTTTCTCTCTTTTTAAAGCACTGGCTTCCTGGGATGCTTCTTCAACTATTTTTTTTGCTGCGGCTTCTGCTGAAGTTATTTTCGCTTCAGCGATCATCTTACGAATAAAATACCCGCCTCCTAATCCAACAGCAAGGGCGACTATAATCAAAAGTAAGCTTTCAAGCATATTTATTCACCTCCGTTTCTTAGTATTAGCAGTTAGTATAAGTTCGCAAAAAAATATAAGCTGTGTCCAGGACACAGCTTAAAAGAGAAAGTTCAGGCAAAGAGTACACTAATCCCTTAACCTGTAAAAAAAGATTATATGCTTTTTTAATATATCCTCAGTACCTTCCGGCACCAGGCTTTCTCTTGTCACTCATGAACTGAACTACATTAAAATACAATACGCTTACAAAATAATTGTAGCTTGTAAAAAATATTATGTCAAGTTAATAATTACTCAAAAAAACGGTATTCTTTTAAAGCTTTAATAATTAAATTTTCCTGAAAGCCGCGCCTTTTTAAAAATGCCAACTGGCGCCCCACCCATCGCTGATCAACTTCACCCTGTAAAGGCTCTCTTCTACCAAGCACTTCTTTAATTCTGTTAAAATCTTCTTCCGGATCAAAATTTTCAGCAATCTTTTCATTGATAACCTGCTGATCGACACCTTTCATTTGGAGTTCATAGCGGACTCTTTTTAAGCCATTACCACGGCTTTTACGATAAGCAATGAAATCCGTTGCAAATCGTCCGTCATCAATATAGCCGAATCCTTCCATCTCCTTTATTACGGTTTCACTCACTTCTGGCGAAAAGCCTTTGCGCCCAAGGTACTCGATTACTTCCTTTCTACTGCGGGGTCGGTATGTTAGCAGGCGTAAAACCTTGGTGCGGGCTTTCCTCAAGCTCACCTCTTCATCCAACAGATGTCAACTCCATTATTTCCTGATTACTCTTCTTTCTTCAAATCGTTGTCAACCATTATATCGTCTTCTACTGCCATGTTTAAACTATTCAGAGGCAGACCGGCCATTTCACGTACTTTTGTTTCGATTTCACGGCTCATTTCCGGGTTATCCTTCAGGAATTCCCTGACGTTTTCACGACCCTGTCCCATACGTTCCTCTCCGTAAGAATACCAGGCACCGCTCTTATTGATTACGTTGTGCTCCAGACCAAGATCAATCAGTGAGCCTTCTGCTGAAACCCCTTTACCGTAGAGAATGTCAAACTCTGCAATTTTAAACGGTGGTGCGACTTTATTCTTTACAACTTTTACCCTGGTCCGGTTGCCTATAATCTGGTCGGATCCGATTTTCAGTGATTCAATTCTCCTGACATCCAACCGGACTGATGAGTAAAATTTTAAGGCCCTGCCACCGGGGGTAACCTCGGGGTTCCCAAACATTACCCCAACCTTTTCCCTGATCTGGTTTATAAATATTGCACAGGTTCTCGATTTACTGATAACCCCGGATAGCTTTCGCAGGGCTTGTGACATCAGCCTGGCCTGAAGGCCGACATGGGCATCGCCCATTTCACCTTCAATTTCAGCGCGGGGAACAAGAGCAGCAACTGAGTCAATAACCAGAACATCTATCGCATTGCTGCGAACAAGCGCTTCAGCGATTTCGAGAGCCTGTTCACCAGTGTCAGGCTGCGAAACCAAAAGTTCATCCAGGTTAACCCCAAGATTAGTAGCATACTGGGGATCCAATGCATGCTCGGCGTCAATAAAAGCGGCAAAACCTCCCCTTTTCTGGGCCTCGGCAATAATGTGCAACGCAACCGTGGTTTTACCAGAAGCCTCGGGCCCAAATATCTCAATGACCCTGCCCCTTGGCACTCCCCCTACACCCAGGGCTAAATCCAGAGAAAGACTGCCGGTCGGTATAAATGCTATCTCCGCTATGGCATCCTGACCCAACCTCATAACCGAACCCTTACCGAACTGCTTTTCAATTTGTAATAGTGCTGCTTCCAATGCTTTTTCTTTTTCCAAGTAACATTACCTCCTTAAGCGGGTTCATCTAATCTGACTTATTCTTTTTTTATCAATAATCTCCTGCTGTTTTTTACTCTGATTTTTCATTCTGCTTTAAGAATTTTTCGGTACACTATACGATGTTTTAATTCCCTTTGAAAACAGCATTATGCATTGCAGTATGTATCGCCCCCTGCTTAGCCAGGCAGCTCTGGAATAAAACTATTTCTTGCGCTACTTCCGCTGTAGTTTCGAATAATTTTTCCTGCTCGAGAAACTGATTAATCTTTTCTTGCGGGATCCGGTTGCGTAAACGCCCAACTGTCAGGTGCGGCTGGTATCTTCGATCTTCCTTTTTAAATTCATATTTGGACAAGTTATTTTCCAGTCTGCCGGCCAGTTCCTTGATCGGCTCCTCTCCTTTTTTCAGTCCAATCCAGAGGACCCTTGCGTTTTGCGGAGTGGGAAAAACACCACAGCCGCCAAATTGAATTTTAAACGGTCTGAACTCTTCAATTGTTCTGTCCATAGCTTTTTTGATCAGGCCGGTACTCTCTTCCCCGACTTCCCCCAAAAACTTTAAAGTCAGATGCATATTTGCCGGGCGCAACCAGCGCACCCCGTCTATATATCCTTTAACCCTATCTTGCAGGACAGCTAAATCCTGTTTCTGCATCTCTGTAAGCTCGAAAGCAATAAATAATCTCAGCGAAACAGCGCCTCCTTCTCCTGACATATATCGTGATTGCCCTGTTACAAGCCCGTTTAAACAATCCGACAGAAAGTAAGGATATCAGAAATTGAAAGGGCCCTAACTATTAATTAAAATTTTCCTCACCATATCAAGGGCGATTTGTGCCGCTCTCTCTTTAATTGCCCGTCTGCCGCCTCCAAAATTCAGTTTTCGGCTTTCGCATAGCTTTGAAGTAGCAACCGCAACGTAGACGAGGCCGACAGGGCTCCCTGATAGATCACTGTCAGGGCCGGCTATCCCGGTTATGCCAACACCCAAATCTGTTTTAAAGAGAGAATTTGCTCCTTCAGCCATTGCTCTTGCCACCGCATCGCTAACTTCTCCCTCCCGATCCAGCAATTCCTTGTCCAGCCCAAGCGCCTCAATTTTTGCTTTAAGGCTGTAGGCAACCATACCGCCCCGGTAAAACTTTGAACTCCCCGGAATATCGGTAATAGTATCAGATAAAAGTCCCCCGCTGCATGATTCAGCCAGGGAAAGAGTAAGCTTTTTTTCTGTTAATAATTTGGCTACTATATCGGCCAGGGTATCATCGCCACTGCCAAAAATATGGTCGCCAAGAACATTTCTCAGTCGTTTTTCAGCTTCATCAATCAAAACTGACGCTGATTCCAGGTCGCCGCTTCCTTTTATCTGCAGGTCAACTTCAAATCCTCGCGCAACGTAAGATATTGGCGGTAAGTCCCATTTTCCAATGGCCTTTATTTTTTCCTCCAGCATCGATTCACCGAGACCGATACACTTCAGGGTTTTGACCGTTGTCAGTCTGCCCTGGTTTTTCTTTACAAGGTACGGCAAAACTTGTTCGTCAAACATAATTTGCAATTCATGGGGCGGTCCGGGCAGCAGTATAATAAATTTGCCATCCTTATTCAACATCGTACCCGGGGCTGTTCCCCTTTTATTCTCCAGGATAGTGCTTCCTTTGATAACAAGGGCCTGTTTACGATTATTTTCAGGCATTTTAATCCCGCGCATACTAAAAAACTGATCCATTTTTTCAAACCACTGCTGGTTTAATATTAATTCAAGGCCAAGGATCTCTGCAACCGCTTCCCTGGTTAAATCATCATCTGTCGGGCCAAGCCCGCCGGTTAAAATAGCCAAATCACTCTCTTTCAGGGCTTTCCCGAGGGCTTCCCCGATTGCTCTTTCATCGTCGGCAACAACCCTTACTTCACGGACCGGGATCCCTGCAGACCACAGGCGCCGGGAAAGAAAGCCGGCGTTGGAATTCTCAATAAGGCCGGTTAGCAGTTCATTGCCAACACAAATTATGTCAGCTTGCAATTTACAGTCACCCCGATTATTACAAATATACTTTGAAACAAATAAATAGGAATTTCGCTAAATCATAAAACTCTAGTAGGCTCTTGCCAGAAGGTTATAAGGTGAAGCAGCAAAGACCTTAACTGAAACCAGATCACCGGGGGACAGAGAGCGCTGTGAGCGAAAAAATACGCCGCCATCTACCTCGGGAGCCTGGTATTCAGTGCGTCCATAATACCGTCCGTTTCCGGGCTCGAGTACTTTGTCGACGAGAACAGTAAGCTCCCTGCCGACAAGTTTATAATTTAGTGCATTAGAAATAAACTGCTGCCTCAGCATTAACTCACGATGCCGTTTATTGACCACTCGCCGGGGAACCTTTTCTAACGAAGAGCCGGCAACAGTGTTTTCCTGACTGGAATAAGTAAAAGCACCTAACCTCTCGAATGGGTTTGATGTAATAAAATCAATTAACTCCCCAAATTGCCTTCTACCTTCCCCGGGATAACCGACCATGCAGGTTGTTCGTAAAGCAAGGTTCGGAATACGCTTACGCAGTTTCTGCAAAAGTATAGTTAGCTCTTCTTTCCCGTACTTCCTATTCATCCGCTTAAGCACTTGATCACTTACATGCTGGATCGGAATATCCAAGTATTTGCAAATCCTTTTCTCAGCCGCAATTAAATCGATTAGTTGATCATCGATTCTGGAAGGGTAAGTATACATTATACGCAGCCAGAATTGATGCTTAGATTTTAGGATTTGCCTGATCAAGCCGGAGAGACTCGGCAGGTCTTTCCGGTCAGCACCGTAAGCAGTAGTATCCTGGGCTATAAGGTTTATTTCTCGTGTTCCTTTTTCAAGAAGACCATTAATCTCTGCAACGATTTCTTCCGGTGTCCGGCTGCGGTACGAACCACGGATTGAAGGAATCAGGCAGTAGTGGCAGCGGTTACTGCAGCCTTCGGCTATCCTGACATTGGCACTGTGACCCGGGGTGGTTAATATCCTGGGCGAAAGTGAGCTGTATTCAGTGGAGGGCTGCTTTTTAATGAAAGGTCGGCTACCGCTAAGGAGCATTTTCATAAATTTTTCGAGGCAGTCATAGCTGTGCACGCCTATAGCACCATCTATTTCCGGTATGTTTTTAATTATTTTACTACCGAACAGCTCAACCAGGCAGCCTGCGGCAACTATTTTCTGTTGTCTTCTGCTTCCTGCAGTGGAGATTTCAAGCAGTTTGTTAATTGATTCCTGCTGGGCTTGATCGATAAAGCTGCAGGTATTTACAATCACAACATCGGCATTGTGGGAGTCATCGGTTAAGACAAAGCCCAACTTGGCCAGGAGTCCGAGCACTTCTTCCGTATCTATCCTGTTTTTTGAACATCCCAGGGATACAGCCGCCAGTTTAACTCCGCTAAACCCGGGGAGCTTATGATTCGATTTACTTTCTTCAGCCGCCAAATTAATCTCCTTTAATCGGGTTTGCAGTTAAAATCCTCGCATATCCTGGCTGCCTGTTCAGCAGTAACCAGCACTTCCCTTGGCTTGCTGCCCTCAAAAGGTCCGACAACACCCCTGCGCTCCAGATCATCAATCAGGCGGGCAGCTCTTGTATAACCAATTCTAAAGCGCCTCTGCAGCAGAGATATCGAAGCCTGCCCTGTTCTCACTACCAGGTCAACTGCTTCGGCAAAAAGCGCATCTACTGCTTCCTCTTCCACTTCATCCGATGCTTCCAGAAAAGCGCTGCCGTTTTCATATTCGACCCTGCCCTGTTTTTTGATAAAATCGGTAACCCTTTTTACCTCTATTTCACTGACATAGGCTCCCTGAACACGAAACGGCTTAACCGCACCAACAGGATAGAAAAGCATATCGCCGCGGCCGAGTAATTTTTCAGCTCCGGCCATGTCAAGAATTGTCCTTGAGTCGAACTGTGATGAAACAGTAAAAGCAATCCTTGAAGTTATATTAGCCTTGATGATACCGGTAAGCACATCTACCGACGGCCTCTGGGTTGCGACGATAAGATGGATCCCTGCTGCCCTTGACATCTGGGCCAGTCTTGCGATAGAATCCTCAACTTCTCCCGGTGAAACTAGCATAAGGTCAGCCAACTCATCAATAATAACTACTATAAACGGAAGCTTCTCCAACTCCTGATCTTGTTCCGCCAGTTCGTTGTACGCTCCGATATCGCGAACTTCCAGCCGGGCAAACAGATCATAGCGCCTGCCCATCTCCCTGACCATATTTCGCAGTGCCAGTGAAGCTTTACGTGGGTCAGTGAGCACCGGCATCAATAAGTGCGGTATCCCGTTATATACGCTCAGCTCGACAACTTTCGGATCAATCATCAGAAACCGGACCTGATCGGAACCTGCCTTGTAAAGAATGCTGGTGATAACAGTATTCAGGCAGACACTTTTCCCGGCGCCGGTAGCCCCTGCAATCAGAAGATGAGGCATCTTTGTTAAATCAGCTATAACCGGGATACCGGTGATATCTTTTCCCAGGCCGACAGTGAGAGCGGAAAAACTATTTTTGTAGGCAGTGTCTTCCATTACTTCGCGTATGTTAACCAGGGAGATTATCTTATTGGGTACTTCAATACCCAGCGCTGCTTTCCCGGGTATCGGGGCTTCTATTCTAACCAGCGGGGCAGCAAGGTTGAGCGCAAGGTCATCTGAAAGGCTGATTATTTTGCTGACCTTAACTCCTGCTTCCGGCTGTACCTCGAAGCGGGTTACGGTAGGCCCGGATTGGACATGAATAACTTTTGCCCTTACTCCGAAGCTCTGCAGCGTGCTTTCAAGCAGTTTTGCCCTGTCCCTGCTGTATTTAAGATGATGCTGTTCACTGATTGCCCTCGGTAGTGTCAGCAGTTCAAGTGGCGGCAAAATATAATCTGCCTGCAGCTTTTTTTTGCTTACGATGGGAGCTGATTCAACTTCACCAACCTGGCTTTTATCGTCGGGCTGAGCTGGTTCAAAAACCTTAAGCTTTCTTTCATTCTGGTAATCAATGCTTTCTCCCCGCATTTCCTGTGCGTCATTTCCATATTGGTCAGAGACCGTGATGTCGGAAACAGTCGGTTCTGAGCTGTGATGGTTTCCAGGTGACGTTTCCGAAATTCGATCCAAATTATTATTTCTTTTCTCTGCTAATGTTTTCAGTTTCGATTCTGAAAGAGAAGCAGCGTCCTTCATAAGGCTTACAAAAGACATTCCGAAAGTTTTTAAAAAAACAGTAAGCTTCTGTAACATGTTTAAGAGAAAATTTATAAAACGGCTAATTGAAATATCAAGTAACAGCAAAACAGCAATAATGGAAAAAGTAACAATAAGAATTCGACTGCCGGTTGTTCCGAGAAGATAAAATATAGCGACAGCAAAAACCGATCCGATAATGCCTCCTCCTTCATGGTTCAGGCCCAAATTGAGGCTTTCAAAAAAGAGGTTGCCTTCTGACAGGTAAAGCATCCTCTCAATGATCAATTGCAGATGAAGCCAGATCATAAACAGGACCTGCAGAGATAATAAACCCACCAGCCTGGTTTTGATGTCCGAGCGGTTCCGGGGCAGAATTAAACGCAGACCCAAAAGACCGATGAAAAAAGGAATTACTAAAGCGGCATTTCCAGCCAGTGAACGCAAAATGTTGTTGACATATAAGCCAATTCCTCCGGACTGGCCGGTATGGACGAGCCCAACATAGCAAAAAGCAGCCAGGGCCAACAGCAAAATGCCCTTGACCTGGGTGCGCATCTCTTTTTTTAAAGCTTTTTTACGACGCTTTGCCAAGTAGAATTGCCCACCTTATTCGTAAATTGAATCAGTTTTTAGTATTATAAAACATTTGTTCGTAATTGTAAAGCAACGCGAAAGAAACAGGAACCAATATAATTTTTAAATTATAGTCTTAGCAGTGACACTATTATGACCAGGCTGCCAACTGCCCAGCAATAGTACGCAAAATAGTGAAATTTTTGCCTGGATAAAAGCCGAATGAATACTTTAATCGCCGCTACACCTGCCAGGAATGCAACCAGTCCACCGATAAAATAATTGAAAATCATTGCCCGTTCAATTCCGAAAATAATCATTTCTCTTAATTCTAAAAGTGTTGCTCCAAATATAACCGGGGCGGCAAGCATGAATGAGTACTTAACGGCAGTTTCACGATCAAGCCCCCGCCATAAAGCAGCCACAATAGTCGAACCGGAGCGCGAAATACCCGGTATTATAGCAAGACCCTGAAGCAGCCCGATCCAGAAAGCGTCTTTTACCTTCATATCTGTAATATTTTTTTTACCTGTCGGTATGATTGTCAGGAGCGTTAGAATCCCTCCGGTCACCAGAAGCATAAAACCAACCAACAGGGTCGATTTAAATAGTAAGCCAATAAAAGTGCTAAAAAATAAGCCGATCACGCCGGTTACCGCCAGACCGATAAATAACATAAAAATTAAATAACGCTGCTGCCGGTCCGCCCTGAAATTCTGCAATGCTGCGAAATCTTTGCCAAATACCCAGAGAACGGAAAAAAGGGTACCGAAATGCAGTAAAACCTCAAGAGTAACTCCCGGTTCATCGAGACCCAGCAGATCCTGAAAAATCACCAGGTGTCCCGAACTACTAACGGGTAAAAATTCAGTTAAACCCTGGATTAATCCCAGTAAGGCTGCTTCCCATACAGTCATAAAAATCTCCATTCAATAATCTTCCTGCTAATCAGGCTAAAACCTGTAAAAAGAGCGATTAAACCGTGGAGCTTCCAAATAGTACTTTCATGCCTTTAGGTTTGAGAGTAAAATGCATTTTATCTCCGAATAATATTTCACCCTCCATGTGGAGTGGACTGACTTCACTTAAGTTTAATTTTATTTCACTGGCACGGTACATTCCGGCCTGTTCAAGCTGCTTTAATTTCCCGCTGAACACTTTTGGGAAATGGTATATCAGGGCCAACCGGTTCATATTATTAAAAATACAGACATCAAAAAGACCGTCATCCTGAATTGCATCAGGAACAATTCTCATACCGCCGCCATAAGCCTGGCCAATCCCCACAGCGACAAGCAAGGGTGCTGCTTCTATCGGGCCGTTCCCCAGGTCGATCTCCATCTCAACCAACTTATAGGACCATAAAGTCTCGAAAAATGCATAAATATATGCAGAAGTCCCTTTGAAGGGTTTTATACCACGGTTAACACGCAGCGCTACGGTCGCGTCAAAACCAACTCCAACCGAGTTAATAAAAAAACGGTCCATGACTTTTCCCAGATCAATATCTTTTGTTTCAGCTCTGAGCAGAGCTTTGCAGGCGCTGTCAAGATCCCGCGGCATATGAACAGCTGTGGCAAAATCATTACCTTTACCGCCGTGAATAACCGCCAGGATCGCCCTTGTCCCTGCCAATCCGTTGAGGATCTCATTAACCGTGCCATCACCCCCGGCTGCAACTATGATATCAAAACCTTCTTCGGCCGCCCTGGAAGCAGCTTCTATTGCATCACACGGTCCTTTTGTCTGATAAATATCAAAATCCACTCCTGAAGCTTTAAAAAATTCCTTTATTTTGGGCATCAGAGCTCTTGCTTTTCCTCCACCTGCAATCGGGTTAACTATAAACTTATAGCTTTTCAACAGTGGTTCTCTCCTCTGGGCCAAATTTTAAAGCATCCAGACTCAAGCCTTACATTTCTACTTACTTCCAGCAAAATCCTTCAATTATCCTGTCAACATACCTGATATGTACGGAGTGATAATACAGCAATGTCCTGCGAAGATTATCGGGACACTAAACCAGATAAGTAATCAGCAAGATTTAGGGGCACGTCTCCTGTCGGGAAATGCCCCATCAAATCAAAAAATATATCAATGCCTGCAGGTTATTTGCCATTATTGCTTGTCTTCATTGCCCATCGATACATCAATAACTATTGGCATAATCATCGGCCGGCGGCCGGTATGCTCATAAAAATAAGATGAAGCGGCGTCCCTGATCCTTGACTTAATTTTATTCCATTCCTGCAGCTGTTCTTTGTTAATCTTCTCTATTGCCTTTGATAACTCTACCTTGGCATCTTCAATGAGGTTTATAGATTCCCTGACATAAACAAAACCGCGGGTAATGATTTCCGGTCCGGCTAAAACTTTGCTATTATCCTGATCAACAGCCAGGACAATGATTACAATCCCATCTTCGGAAAGCATCTGGCGATCGCGGATGACTACCTCTCCCACATCACCGACACCGAAGCCGTCCACCAGGACTCTCCCTGCCGGAACAGATCCGGCCAACCTCCCTTTCCCGTCGGCAAACTCCATTACGTTACCGGGCTTCGTCAGGAAAACATTCTCCTCAGCCATACCCAGTTTCTGGGCAATCTTCGAACAATAGGCCTGTTGACGGTATTCACCATGAACTGGAATAATATATTGGGGACGCAGGAGATTCAACATCATCTTGAGTTCTTCTTCACTTCCGTGTCCCGATACATGAACACCGGATACAGGGCGATAGATCACGTCTGCTTTTAGTTGAAAAAGGTTATTTACCGTCCGGGAAACAAGTTTTTCATTACCGGGAATCGGAGTGGCAGCAATAATTACAGTATCCCCGGGAAATATTTCAACCTGGCGGTGCTCCGATTTCGATATTCTCGTCAGGGCTGACATCGGTTCTCCCTGGCTTCCGGTTGTAATCAGGGCCATTTTTTCATGTGGGACCTTTTTGATTTTATCAAGATCCATAACTACATCTTTCGGGATTTTCAGGTAACCCAGTTCTGTAGAAATATTAACCGAGTTTACGATGCTGCGTCCGACTATACCAACCTTGCGATCGTAGCGGACTGCGGCATCAACTACTTGCTGAATACGATGTATATTGGAAGCAAAAGTAGCGAGGATAATCCTGCTGCGGGACAAGCGGAATATTTCATTGATACTCTCTCCCACTTCTTTTTCCGACAGGGTGTATCCGGGGCGATCTGCATTGGTGGAATCTATTAAAGCGGCGATAACCCCGTTGCGTCCTAATTCGGCCAACTTGTGATAATCAGTTATACGGCCGTCAACCGGCGTCTGGTCAAATTTAAAATCACTGGTATAAACAATTGTACCAACCGGTGTCTCAACTGCCATCCCGACTGAATCCGGAATGCTGTGGTTGGTTCTGAAAAAATTTATCTTAAAATTTTCAGATAAGACCAGGCTTTGCTCCGGATTAATTTCATGCAGCTTAACATTCTTGGCTGGATGTTCCATGAATTTTGCTTCTACCAGGCCAAGGGTCAGGCGGGTGCCGTATACAGGGGTATCGAGTTCTTCAATTATGTATGGAAGGGCCCCGATATGGTCTTCATGCCCATGGGATAATATTATCCCCAGTATTTTAATATTTTGATCGGTTAAATATGATATATCCGGGATAACAATATCAATCCCGAGCATAGAATCATCCGGGAATTTCAACCCGGCATCCATAATGATGCATTCCTGGCCATATTTCAATACAAACATGTTTTTCCCGATTTCACCGACGCCACCAAGTGGGATCAGTTGTAGCACTTTACTTTTCCTATTTCTCCTAGACAAAATAAACCTCCATTTTTAATTTGAAGTAATCAGGGCCGGGCCGGCTACCATCCTACCCCGTATGTCCGAAACCCCCGTCATTGCGCTCAGTGGGGGGCAGTTGATCTGTTTCTTCTAAAATTGCCTGCGGGACCGGGCAAAGGACCATCTGGGCAATGCGATCATTGCGTTTCACTTCGAAAGGATCCTTTCCCAGGTTAATCATAATTACTTTTATTTCACCACGGTAATCCGAATCGATTGTACCCGGGGAATTAAGGATGCCTATTCCCATCTTGGCTGCGAGTCCACTGCGCGGGCGTATTTGCAATTCATAACCGATCGGTACAGCAACCATTAATCCGGTTGGAATAACGGCGATTTCACCGGATATTATTGTTATGGACTGACCTACTGCAGCATGCAGATCCATTCCTGAAGATCCTTCGGTCATATAGCGGGGCAGGGATATATCATCAGCATGGGCAGCCTTGTTAATAGGCAGCTTCACTATTTCCCTGGGCATTCTATCTCCTCTCCCGTCAATCGGGCCGACACTTCTCAGGCGGCAGTAAAAAAACCCCAAAAAGCAGGGTTTTTTCTGCTGCAAGTTTAACTACGGCGTTGCCTTGGCCTGTCACTGTTTTCGCCTCCGGACGGCCTCTTCAGGAGGGCTTTTCTCGATAGATTAATCCGGCCTTTATCATCGATATCAAGCACTTTGACTTCAAGTTCGTCTCCGAGATTGACCACATCTTCCGTTTTCTCGACCCGGTTGTGGTCAAGGTGCGAAATATGCAATAGCCCTTCTTTGCCGGGTAAAACCTCTACAAATGCTCCATATCGCTCAACCCTGGTTACTTTACCCATGTAAACCTCTCCGGGTTCAACTTCCCTGACCAGGGCCTCAATCATTTCCTGTGCCTTTTTGCCGCCTTCCGGATCCACGGCTGCTATAAAAACCCTGCCATCGGGCTCTATGTCAATACCGACACCGGTTTCGGCGATGATCTTATTGATCATCCGGCCACCCGGGCCAATTACATCCCTGATTTTATCAACGCTAATTTGCATCTTGATCATACGCGGTGCATTAGGTGACAGCTCGGGACGAGGCTCACTGATGGTTTCATTCATTATGTCAAGGATATACCTGTAACCAATATCAGCTTCGGCAAGTGCATTCTTTAGAATCTCGCGGGATATTCCCTTTATCTTAATATCCATCTGGATGGCGGTAATGCCTTTTTCTGTTCCGGCAATTTTAAAATCCATGTCCCCCAGAAAGTCTTCAACTCCCTGGATATCGGAAAGAATAACTACTTTGTCACCCTCCTTGATCAGACCCATGGCGATACCGGCTACCGCGCGTTTCAACGGAACTCCGGTATCCATCATCGAAAGTGAGCCTGAGCATACGCTGGCCATGGAAGTGGACCCGTTAGATTCAAGCACTTCAGAAACCAGACGGATTGTATAAGGGAACTCATCTTCCGAAGGAACTACCGGTTCCAGCGCTTTCTCGGCAAGCGCGCCGTGCCCGATTTCCCTGCGTCCGGGGCCGCGCATAAAGCCTGCTTCCCCGACACTGTAAGGCGGAAAATTATAGTGATGCAGAAAACGTTTCGATTCTTCCAATCCGAGGCCGTCAAGCATCTGCATGTCCCTTAACGCCGAGAGCGTACAGATATTTAGTACCTGGGTCTGGCCACGGGTAAAGACAGCTGAACCGTGCGTGCGTGGAAGTGCTGATATTTCACAGGTAATTTGCCTGATTTCTTTAGGGGTGCGCCCGTCTGCGCGTAACCCTTCATCAGTGATCAGCATCCGCAGGGTTTCCTTCAGGACATTTTCAAATATTTTACCCAGTTCTTTCTCATTTTCCGGATAATCTTCCATGTACTGAGCTACCAGTTCTTTTTTGACGGCCGAAAGGCGATTCTCCCGTTCTAGTTTATCAGCAATCTTCAAGGCTGAGGAAACACCTTCTCTTATAGCCGGTTCTACTCTTTCAACCATTTCCTGCGGCAGTTCCTGGCTTACGACTTCCATTTTTTCAATACCGGCATCGACAACCATTTGTTCTTCGATAGCAACAATCTCTTTGATAACCTCATGGCCCGCTTCAATGCATTTCAGCACATCTTCTTTACTGATTTCCTGCGCGCCTGCTTCGACCATCATAACAGCATCTTTTGTACCGGCCAGCATCAAGTGCAGGTCACTCTTGTGCACCTGCTCCTGGTCAGGATTAATTACAGGTTCTCCATCTACAAGACCGACGATCACTGCTGCAACCGGGCCGTCAAAAGGAATCTTTGAGATTGACAGTGCAGCTGAAGCCCCGATAATCGATAGTGGTTCCGGGGGACAGTCCTGGTCCATGGAAAGTATGGTACTCACTATATGAACAGAATTCCGAAAACCTTTTGGGAAAAGGGGCCGCAAAGAACGATCGGTTAGACGGCAGCCAAGGATTGCTCTTTCAGTCGGGCGTCCTTCCCTCTTGATAAAGCCCCCGGGAATCCTCCCGACGGCATAAAGCCTTTCTTCATAATCGACAGTCATTGGGAAAAAATCTATCCCTTCCCGCGGTTCGTCCGATGCAGTGGCCGTAACAAGAACCATAGTATCGCCGTAACGCAGCAAAACGGCGCCGCTGGCCTGTTTTGCCAGTCTGCCCGTTTCCATGGTCAGGGTTTTACCTTGTAATTCCATGGTATAAGTTTGCATATACATTTTACTCCTCTCGGTTACTACGAATAATTAACTGGAAGCACGGGGGCATACCCCCGTGCTGATTAAACAATTACTTCCTCAAGCCGAGCTTACCAAGGATTACCTGGTAGCGTTCCGGCGACCTGTCACGCAGGTAATTTAGCAAACCCCTCCTGCGGCCGACCATTTTAAGTAAACCACGCTGTGAATGATAATCTTTTTTGTGGGTTTTTAAATGTTCCGTGAGGTAATTGATGCGTTCTGTCAGCAGGGCAATTTGAACTTCCGGTGAACCGGTATCGCCCTCATGTCGTTTGTAAAGATCGATAATCTCAAGTTTACGTTCCTGATCAAGCATAGTCTAACTAATTCCTCCCTTTTATATAATCGCCGCCTGCCAAGTAAAACGTCGGGTAATCGTTATACCGAGCCTACGGTTCAGACTACTGAGATCTTAGCACAGAACAACCTGCTTGTAAAGAATTACCGCTGCCGTTTTTTTCCTGTTTAAATTTACTAATTAAAGATTTACTTAGTTCGATATCCCTGGCAATCTGATTTTTTAATTGATCAGGTGATGCAAACATTCTTGTATCTCTCAGCTTTTCCAGGAAACAAAGGCGGATTTCTTTATTATAGATTGAATTCTGGAAACCTATAATATGGGTCTCGACTGCTATGTCATAATGTGAGAATGTCGGACGGGCACCTACATTAGTCACCCCGTATAAAAGGTCCCCGTTGAGCTTGCCTACTGCCGTAAAGTACACTCCTTTTCCCGGCCATAACAACCGCGGATTAGCGGCAATATTTGCGGTGGGGTAAACCATTTTTTTTCCGATACCGTATCCCCTGATCACTTTGCCCTGTCTGAAAAAGTAATACCTCAGCAGATCAGCCGCTTCGTTAACTTTACCGGCCAACAGCAGCGATCTGATAATTGAGCTGCTCACCTCGCTGCCTTCAAACTTCAGCATAGGGCTCACTTCTACGCTAAAACCCATTTCTTTCCCCCAGTAACGCAGTGTATCTGCGCTTCCGGCCCCATGCCGCCCAAAGGAATAGTCAGAACCAATAAAAACTTCCCTGGTATTAAGTTCAACCTTCAGGATTTGCCGGACAAACTGTTCGGGAGAAAACGATGCTATCTCACTGTTAAAAGGTTGGACTATCATATAATCAAGACCCAGCTCGGCCATTATTTCTGCACGGTCAGCAATATCGGTCAGTAAAACCGGGGGGTTTTCAGCCTGCAGGGCAATCAACGGGTGCGGATCAAATACCAGGGCGGCACTAAAACCTTTTGCCCGCTGGGCTTTTATCACAGCGGTTTGAATAATCGCCTGGTGACCGCGGTGGACACCGTCAAAATTACCAAGCGCGAGGTATAAGGGGCGGGCATGGCCCGGCAGGCGATCTACGCCGTTAATCAATTCCATATTAGATACACCTTCCTGAGGAAAATCAAACTCTATGCAGATGATCAAACGACATTATTATCAATCTGCCAGATATTTGGCTGTTTTAAGCCCTAACCGATCATTTACTTTAACTCGCAATGCAAGAGCTTTGAATACACCGCTCTGATCGTATATTCTGATTGGCGAATCACTTTTGATTCTATCCAATAATCCTTGCTCTTCAGCTATTAAAATTTTTCCGTGTCTCAGGGCTTCAACCTGGTCCTGATCAAGTGAGAGCTGCGGAAAATGCATCAAAGCCGCATCCATCTCCCTGATTACCTGACCATACCTGCCCAGTTCGAGGAACGCTTTAATTTCCTCAAGAGTCAGGGCTTCTTCCAGAAGAAAAGGACCGACTGCCAACCTGCTCAGCCTGGAAAGATATGCACCGCAGCCAATTTTTTTTCCGATATCTGCCGCCAGTGTGCGGATATAGGTCCCTTTTGAACAGTGGACATCCAAAACCAGGTGCGGCTCCCGGACCGGGTTATATTCAAGCAGGTCAATGTCGTATATTTTAATTGTCCGGATTTTGCGGGAGACGGTTTCTCCCTGCCGGGTCCAATAGTATAAGGGCTTTCCATGGTGTTTTACGGCTGAATAAAGTGGCGGAATCTGTTCTATGTTCCCTGTAAAACCGCCGAGTATTTCTAAGACCTCTTCACGATCAAGCCGGGGAACGTGAGCTACATCAACAATATGGCCTGTCGCATCTTCGGTATCGCTTGTTTTTCCGAGGATAATTTCAGCCCGGTAGTTTTTCGGCAGTTCAATTATATATTCCGAAACCCGGGTAGCGCGACCCAAACAAACCGGCAGAACACCGGTAGCCATCGGATCAAGAGTTCCGGTATGTCCTGCCTTAACTCCCGGGAATAGTTTTCGGATTAACTGCACAACACGATGTGAAGTAATACCGCCGGACTTGTTAACAACAATTATTCCATTCACGGTGCAGCTCCTTCAAACCGGCAGCTCTTTCAACATTTTACATGCCTCAGCAATAACTTTCCCCTTAACTGTTTCAAAATCACCCTCCATACGAGCGCCTGCGGCCCGTATATGTCCCCCACCGTTTAATCTGCCGGCCAGAACACTGACATCCAGAACCTTTGAGCGGAATCCTACTTTTACTTCTCTGTCGCCATCAACATAAAAAAGAATACCGAGTTCTATACCTTCAATATTGCGGGTATAGTTGACTATCCCTTCGAGATCATCCGATGTTGCTCCGCTTCTTTCCTTGATATCCTTACTCAGGGTCATCACTGCCAGGCTGCGCCCTTCATACATTTCCAGGCTCGAAAGGGCCTCTTTAAGCAGCATGTAAAACGAAAGAGGCCGCTCATCAAAAATCATATGCGAAATCGACCCCGGATTAATACCGTTTTCCAGTAAAGCGGCAATAACCCGGTGGGTATTGGCAGAGGTATTTTCATACTTGAAAGAACCTGTATCGGTAGAAATAGCTACATAAAGTGATTCAGCAATACTTTCATTAATTGGAACCTGCAGTTCTTCTAAAATATTGTAAACGATTTCCCCGGTGGCAGCTGCGCTAGAATCAACAAGATTCAATGTTCCAAAACGCTGGTTAGTCACATGATGATCGATATTAATGACGTTTTTACTATTCATCACTGCTTCTTTGAATATGCCCAGCCGATCCGGATCACTGCTGTCGAGTACCAGGACAGTAATCTCAGGATCGTCAATCGCAACCTCATGCCTGACCAGTTCTACACCTTTTAAAAAACTGTACTTGCGGGGTATATGGCCCGGGGTAAATAGCGTAACCTTTTTTCCTATTATGCGCAGGCCTTCCCCCATAGCTAGAAGAGAGCCTATACTGTCTCCGTCGGGCAACATGTGCGAAATCAGGTAAAAAGTATCCTCATTTTTTAACCTGTCAATTATCTTCGCTCGATCTGTCATTTTCACTTTTCTCATCTTCTTTAAGTGATTTTATAACTCTTTCAATATGAGCCCCGTATTCGATTGAGTTGTCCAGGAAAAAATTAATTTCCGGAGTATACCTGAGTCTAATCCTCTTGCCAATTTCAGTACGGATAAAGCCTGTTGCCTTGATCAATGTTTGAAGCGTTTCTTCTTTCTCCTGATCACTGCCGAAAATACTTACATATATTGAGGCGTAGCGTAGATCCCTGGATAGCTGCACATCTGTTACGCTGGTAATACCGGCTAACCTGGGATCTTTCATCTCGTTACCGATTATTTGGCTTACATCTTTCTTAACCTGTTCAGCAACCCGCCGCACTCTGTTTTCCGACATTATTACAACCCCCCGCTACATTTGATACGGCGAATGAGCCATAGACACAAACTCCCGTTAGCGAGCTACCTGCTCCATCACATAGGCTTCAATAATATCTCCCTCACGGAGATCGTTAAAATTCTCAATAAGTATACCGCACTCATAACCGGTTAATACTTCACGGACATCATCTTTAAACCGCTTAAGCGACTCTATTCGGCCCTGGTCAAGGACAACGGTTCCATCCCTGATCACCCTGATCATAGCATTACGGGTAATCTTCCCCTCAATGACATATGAGCCGGCAATACTGCCTAAACGAGATACTTTGAAAAGCTGCCTGACTTCAGCCTGTCCGAGGATGGCTTCTTTCATAACCGGTTTCAACATGCCGGTTACAGCATTTTTAATATCGTCAATGGCTTCATAAATGATCCTGTAAAGGCGGATATCAACCTGATCCTGTTCAGATAGCCTTCGGGCATTACTGTCAGGCCTGACATTAAAACCGATTACGATAGCATTTGATGCCGAAGCAAGCATAATATCTGATTCGTTTATGGCTCCGACTCCGGTATGGATAATCTTGATTTGTACTTCCTCTAAACTAAGTTTAGATAAAGCATCCTGTACAGCTTCGACCGAACCCTGAACATCTGCTTTTATGATCAGGTTTAGATCTTTTACCTCACCTTCCTGGATCTGTTTGAAAAGATCTTCGAGCGTTACCCTCTGGACACGCCTGCTGGCTTCTTTTAACTTGATTGCTCTCTTTTCAGCCACCGTCCTTGCGATCCGATCATCACCGACCACCTGGAACCGATCACCCGCCAGGGGCACATCATTAAGGCCGATAATTTCCACCGGTGTGGACGGCCCTGCCGATTCAACTCTTTCACCGCGATCATTTAGCATCGCCCTGACTTTGCCGGCAATAGAACCACAGATAATGGAGTCGCCAACCCTGAGGGTCCCATCCTGGACCAGGACCGTAGCTACCGGACCGCGGCCCCGGTCGAGCTTGGCTTCAATGACCGTACCCCGCGCAGCACGATCCGGGCTGGCTTTAAGCTCGCCAACTTCAGCTAAAAGTAAAATCATCTCTAAAAGCTCTTCAATTCCATCGCCCCTGACAGCACTCACCTGAACAAAAATAGTGTCGCCACCCCACTCCTCGGAAACCAGGCCATGTTCGGAAAGCTGCTGCTTGACCCGATCCGGGTTGGCATCAGGCTTATCAATCTTGTTAATGGCCACCAGTATCGGTACCTGCGCTGCCTTGACATGATTGATCGCCTCAACAGTCTGTGGCATCACACCATCATCGGCAGCTACAACCAGGACAGCTATATCTGTCACCTGGGCTCCCCTGGCCCGCATCGCCGTAAACGCCTCGTGGCCGGGAGTATCCAAAAAAACAATTTTCTTATTGTCAACTTTAACCTGGTAAGCGCCAATATGCTGGGTAATTCCGCCTACTTCTCCGGCGGTTACCTTGGCGCTTCTAATCGTGTCAAGAAGCGAAGTTTTCCCGTGGTCAACATGTCCGAGAACAGTAACCACTGGTTTGCGCAAAACTTCTTTTTTACCGTCGTCATCGGTCAATGCCAGCAGTTCTTCTTCAACCGGATCTTCGATATAGTTAACTTCAAACCCGTACTCTTCGGCCAGCACTTCTACGGAGTCCGGCGTTAGCGGCTGATTAAGATTGGCCATCACACCCATCTCCATTAAATATGAGATCAATTCAGTCGGAGCTACTTCAAAACAACCGGCTAATTCCGCAATTGTTACCTGGCCTTCCAGTCTGATTTTCGGCTTTTTCGCTTTGAGGGCTGCCGCTCTTTTTTCTTCCTGGATCGCTTTTCGCGCTTTTCGGCTGGTTACTGCTTTTTCATCATCCGCGGGCTTTTCTTTTTTCTTTGACCGCGCCGGTGTAGGCTTTTTCTTTTCAGCTTCCTGCTCTTTATCTTTTACTTTATCTTTCGGCGCCTCTTTTGGCGGTTTGCCTCCCGCCTGACCGGTTAAGATAGCCATTACTTTTTTCGCCTGGTCATCAGATAAAGTACTCATATGGTTATTAACGCTAATATCCATACTTTCCATTACTTCGATCAGTTTTTTGCTGGTTGTTCCCAGCTCTTTTGCTAATTCATAAACCCTGACCTTACTCATTTTAAAACACCTCCATAAGGTAAGCCCTCCCTGTTAAGATCCTTCAACTTTCGGCTGATTCATCAGTAACTCAGTTAAATCGGCGATCAGATCGGGAGACACCGGCATTTGCAGGTTTTTCTCCAAACGCTTACCTTTAATCGCTTTTTTCAGGCAGGATTCCAGTGGACAGATATAAGCACCCCGGCCCGGTTTCTTACCGGTCAGATCGAGAGCGATCTTCTCTTCGGGGGTCCTTACGATCCGTACCAGCTCTTTTTTCGGCTTCTTTTCCTGGCAGCCAATACAGACACGTAAAGGAATTTTGCGCTTCTTAATCATCGTCCTTTGAATCCTCCTCCGACTGTGTTTCTTCCTCAGAATCATCTTCCTTGATTGTCGGATCCTTTTCAACGTCGGCAGTGACTTCTGCGGTTTCATCTTCAACTACTGCCAGCTCGGTTTCGACATCATCAGCAGCTTTAATATTTTCAACAGTCTCAGCATTTTCATCTGCTTCATTTTCCCGGTTATCCTTATTGTCATCTGAGAGGCCTATTGCAGAAAGGCTTTTCTCTGCGTATTGGGTTTCACTGGATATGTCTATCTTGCACCCGGTAATCCTGGCCGCCAGGCGGGCATTCTGCCCTTCCTTGCCAATAGCCAGCGAAAGTTGGCTATCTGGTACAATCACTGTAGCGGTTTTATTTTCCGTATCAAGAATTACAGATGATACTTTAGCCGGACTAAGCGCATTGGCAATATATTCCTCCGACTCTTCACTCCACTTGACAATATCTATTTTTTCACCTTTGAGTTCGTTGCTGATAGCCTGAACCCGGCTTCCCTTCGGCCCGACACAGGCACCTACGGGGTCTATATCCTTGTTGTTAGATATAACAGCCAGCTTGGAGCGATGTCCGGCTTCCCTGGCTGCGGCTTTGATCTCCACAATCCCCTCGTATATCTCTGGAACTTCCATCTCAAACAATCTTTTCAGAAAACCGGTATGAGTCCTGGTAACAATAATCTGAGGCCCTTTGGTTGTTTTTTTGACATCGAGAATAAAGGTTTTAACACGCTCTCCCTGACGATAACGTTCATGAGGTATCTGCTCATCCACAGGCAATACAGCCTCGGTCCGCCCCAGATCAATAATAACATTTCTCTGTTCAAACCGGCGTACCAGGCCGGTTATAACTTCTTCTGTTCTGTCAACAAAACTTTCGTAAATCAGCTCCCTTTCCGCCTCCCTGATCCGCTGAATGACTACTTGTTTGGCAGTCTGAGCTGCGATTCTGCCGAATTCCCGGGGAGTCACTTCCATTTCGACAATATCTCCGATCTGGCAGTGCGGATCATAAACACGTGCTTCATACAGGCTGACTTCCTGCTGTTCCGACTCAACTTCTTCCACAACTTTTAACTGGGAAAAAACCTTTATATCTCCCGTTTCCCGATCTAAAGTGACCCGGACAGCCGGAGCGGACTGAAAATTTCTTTTATAAGCGGAGACAAGAGCCACTTCAAGAGCCTCAAAGAGAACCTCTTTGCTAATCCCCTTTTCTTTTTCTAACGATTCTAAAGCTGCAAATAGCTCTTTATTCATTTGGTCTTATTCAACCTCCTTTCCATTTAGATTTATAAGCCGCTGCCTTTCTCCGGTCCCGTATACCAGAGATTAGCCTTTTTAATTACATTATATGGTATTTGTACTTCACTGCCATCATCTTTTTTTACTGCGATAAATTGATCATCCGCACTTTTCAGGATACCGCTGAACTTACTGCTATTCCCGATTGGCTCAGCTGTTTTAATCTTTACTTTTTCACCCAGAAAGCGGATAAAGTGTTTTACCTTGGTCAGCGGCCGGTCAAGTCCGGGAGAAGATACTTCAAACGTATAAGCATGGGCGATTGGATCATTATTGTCAAGTATATCGGACACAGCCCTGCTGATTAATTCACAATGCGCTATTGTTATACCATCTTCATGATCTATATAAAGATGTAAACGTCCCTGTTTACCGGCAATATAGTCAAGATGAACCAGTTCAAAACCTTTACTTTCAACCAATGGTTCGATCAACTCAATTAATTTTTGCCTGGTTTCCTCGCGGCTCACAACAGTTCTCCTAACCGGAATTTTCCCTTATTAACATGAAAGAGTGGGAAACCCCACCCTTGACAAGTAAAACCATTTCACCTCAATTAATTTATCATAAATAAGAACATAAAGCAAGACTATAGATACCCGGGCTATTA
>PWUG01000257.1 GCA_003562605.1 Syntrophomonadaceae bacterium
AGATGCTGCAGCTGTTTTGGGATAAAGAGCAAGGAGGCCTTTCCCAGTCCGGCTTTGACAGCGGGGAGCTGCCCCTGCAGGTGCGGGAAGCATTTGACGGCGCTCTTCCGTCTCCCAATTCGGTGGCTGCACAAACCCTGCTGCGCCTGGCTGCTTTTACTTCCGACGAAAACCTGCAGCGCAGGGCGCAGGAACTGGCAGAAAGCTTCGGTTCTTTCCTGAAAGAGTCTCCTGCCGGATTTACGGCCCTCCTGGCAGCCGTGGACTTTGCCCTGGGCCCCGTACAGGAGATAGTAGTGGCAGCCGCGGAGGCCGGCGATCCCTTACAGGGGAAAATGCTAAACGCCGTTTACGAACGTTTTCTGCCGCGCAAGGTGCTGCTCTCCTTCGGGGAAAAGGACTTTCCTCGGCTGCAGCGGATCTCGCCCCAGCTCCAGGATAAGAAACCTTTGGAGGGGAAGCCCACCGGCTATCTCTGTCGAAACTTCTCCTGCCTGCAGCCCACCACGGACCCCGGGGAATGGGAAAAATTGCTGGACCGTGAAACAGCGCAATAAGCGCTATAAGGGAGAGATTCAATGTCCAAGATCCGTTTACCGGAGAACCCTCTCAACCTGGCCCTTATCGTGGCACTTGTGGTGATCGTGGCGGCGATAGCCGCCTGGTTGATGACGGGTGCTCTCGCCTTTGTGATCATCGTTTTTGCAACCCTGGTGAGTCTTAAATTATATATTATCTGTTCTCTCTTCCGTTTTGACCGGGCCCAAAAACGCAATAAATAACGCCCGCCGCCAACGAACGCTCTGCCAACGAACTTGCCGTCAACTTAAGGGGTAATAAAAAGGGAACCCGCTTTTGGCAGGGGTTCCCTTCCAGTTTTTTCCCATTTACCTTTTTTCCCATTTACCTTTTTTTCCCGGTCAACATGGAGATCAGGTAACCGATAACAAAGCCGCAGACCAGGGCAATGCCGATGAGAATGATCTGCGACATGGAGATGGTCCAGAAAAGCAGGTTCAAGTCGATAACCTGGGTATTTTGGACCATGATGATGAAAAGCAGGACGATAAGCACAATAATAGCGATTACTTTGGGTTTCATGTTTTATCCCCCTTTCGGGCAGGGTCTTTAGGTCCGCTAGGCCCGGTTTTCCCTGTTGTCCTACCTAATTCGCCAATTGTGCTCTTTATTCCTGCAATTTAAACAAAGAGTCGCCGGGAAATAAAATTTTTTACAGCAGTCACTTCCTTTTAAATGGTTTTTCTTGAATATGCAAAATTTTGTTTAAAATCACCTTAAAAGGTGATAGGTTAAAATACAATGATATGCTATTTTTGAATAGCATTCTTAAAGGAAATTAACTAACGGGGAAGAGAAATCATGAAATTGAAGAAAGGGACAAACAAAACATTTCATATGGACCGGGTAGCATGGTTATTGGTAGGAATAATAGTAGTTGTGCTCTTTATAGCCAGATTTCTTAATCTTTAATCCTGTGACCGTAAATGATGTTCCCCGCATTAACTAAAGATGAAAACAGTTGTTATTACAATGACCAAAATGGTGATAACAAATAAAAGAAGGTTTCTAGTTTGTTTGTCCATGCTTATAATCACATCCCCAACCTCAAATGACTCATCGCACATTTATGTTGCCTTTAGTTTACAAAAAAAATTTTTCATTAGCTATCACCTTTTAGGATGATATTGATATTTAAATAATATTTCTTGGCATATTCAGCCTGATAGGGAACACTTTTTTAGTGATTATTCTTTCTGCTAGTATCGTTTGTTAACATTAGTGCTAATAATTCTCTCTTTTGCGTAACCCCAAATTTCCGGTAAATATGCTTCAGATGAGTTTTTAAGGTGTTTTCGCTGATATATAGTTTTGCTGCCATTGCTTTATTGGTTAGCCCTCGCAGCAGCAGTGCGGTTATTTCTACCTCTCGGGGAGTAAGATCCTGCTCCGAATTAAGAAGATCCATGACTTTTATCAGGCGATTCTCTTCATATATATCCTCCTCTCTGCTTTTTTTAATACCTCGCTCCGGTTTTTTGAGCTTTTTGTAGAAGTCCTTATGCATACGCTCGTTCAACCAGGGAATGACGCTGAAGGTTAAAAAAATGGAAGCCGCAGCAAATACTGCGGTAATCAGGCGGTGCTCCGCACCAATTTGCAGCAGCTGGGTGCTGATAAGTTCCCCAGCCAAAATGCTGAACAGCATTATTCCTACCGCAAAGCCGAAAAACTGAAAAGGGGCACCGTAAGTAAAGGCCAGGTCCCCGAGTACCGTCCACACAAACAGATCAAGAAAGGCATAGGCAGCCTCAATTAATCCTTGGGTTAAGAGCAGCCCTGCCGTACTTCTAAATAAAAGAGCAAAAGACACGAATGCAAATCCCAGTAGGGTAACCCCTATATAAACTGGAAAGAAACGCTGTAACTTTTCCCCCCCGTAAAACATAATAACTAGAATAGCAATATAAAAAAAGTACCTGTAATAAATAAACGGGGAATAATCTATGCCCAGTGCCGGAAGAATGATAGTATACATAAATCCGCTGCATAAATAGAGCCCACCGACAAATAAACAGAATATAAGCAGCAAGGGAAATGAAAAAGAAGCAATTTTGGCCGGGGGCAGTGGAAGCTTTATTTTGCTTTCTGCGTGGTCGGGAAAGCTGAGCAGGATGGCCAGAGCAGCTCCCAGGGGTAGCAGGCCGGCAGTTAACCCAAAATCAGAAAGGTAAGTGTGGGAGAGGAGATTAAACAAAACATAGATAATATTGGCTATAATAATCGTCAAGGCCATGATTTTCATACGTCCAGTGATCGTTATAAACATGGAATAAGGATAACTCCAACCCAGTATGTATACTGCTGAAGATACCCCCATTATGGCCATTCCCCATGGCCACAATGAGGAATCTGAGAGAAGAAGCGCCAGGTGTGTTGCCAAAATCACAATTAGGCTGCCAAGCATAAGCTTTTTCCACAGGCTTCCCCGTTTAAGGAATAATCCTCCTGCAAGAAAGGCAAGGGCGTGGAAAAGAGTAAATATTCCGGGCAACGACAAGTTCAACAAATTATAATCAGGTGCATTGCCTTCTAAAAGGGGGCCGAAAAAAGGAAAAGATAGGAGCCAGCCAAAAAAACAGCTTTGGGTTAAAATCAGAAAAAGATTGTTCTTCTGTGCTTCCATAAAATATCCTCCACTATGCTGTAGCAGAAATAATTATATCATTTTTACTCACCTATTTGCTTTTATTAGTTTAATTTATAAAAAAAAATTAGGCCCAGAGTAATATCACCCTTAAAGGTGATAGGCAAAAAGCTATACATCAAATATATTTATAAACAGTCCATATAAACCGTATCTTAAAAGGGAGAATGCTTTAACTTCACGAGTTCAGGTTTTTATGTGTGCACTTGAACCATGAAAATACTGGGTTGCCGGGATTGGAGGTGGTAAGCACAGTTATATTGGGGCCTACCAAACCATATGTCAACAAGGTGGAGTGTCAGATGGAGTTAGGTATCATTGCGGTTATGATCGGGGTGGTTATTGTATTTTTGTTGTTGGGATAAAAAAGTCAAAATGTGGCTTTGGTGCTAGAGCTTCTGTTTTATTATATTTGTAATAACGGGGATTCTTCCGAAAGGTGATAATGGTGGTGGACATAGCGGAGCTGTTGATATTGACTGAAAGAAATATGGAACGTTTGACTTGGTTGTGAGCCAACAAAATTGCTTAATAAGGGGGAATTAAATTTTGCAAAAACAATTAAGGAAACAAAGGATACCAAAGTTCACCTTTATCTTAACGCTGGTTTTTTTACTGGTAGCAGGTCCCGTGGCCTTTGCCGCAGATTATGAAGCGGAATCATTCGAGGCTTATAATAATGGGGGCTATGAATTGTCTGTTAACGTGAACGTTGAGGTAGGAACCAATTTTCATATCAAGATTGATCACGTTAGAACAGATGATAACAGTATCGTTCACTCCTGGCAGGCATCATCTGATACGGAAGGCGAACATGTCAATATTTCCTGGCCGGGATGGGACGATGATGAACTTGTCGAAGCAGGATTCCAGTCCGGGGCACATGAAGTCATCGTTTATTTTGATGGCCAAGAGATAGCTTCGGATTCATTTATGGTCGACCTTCCTGATGCTGAAACAGAGACTGAATACAGTTTTTGGGATTTTAACCCAAGCTTAACGACATTTGATGTTTACGATGACGGCGGTTTTGAATTTGACTACAGCCACGATGCTGATATTCCGGACGGTATACAAGCAGTATTTACTGCCACCTATTACTCAGCAGATAATGAGAGTGTCTTTACAACCACTGAAACAGTGGAATCTCAGGGTGGAAATTGGCCATATGTTCAGTTTTCCGTTGACTTAGAAGAATTAGTTTCGGGTCAGTATCAACTGGTTATTTATGTTGATGGTCAATCTTTTGCACATGGTTCCTTTGATTTTGCTGCTCCCGAACCCGAACCTAAGCCTGAGCCTACACCCGAACCTAAGCCTGAGCCCACACCCGAACCTAAGCCCGAGCCCGAGCCCGAGCCCGAGCCTGAACCTGAACCTGAACTGCCCGTTGGAACAAAAGAAGTGCAAACCACATTAAATGAGGAGACCGGCAACTATGAAGCCACAGTGGACTTTGAAGAAGCCGGGACTACCATTGACCTGGTAACGATTGAAGAAATTACCGGAACAGTTAGCGTCGAACGCTTTACCGAAACAGAAAAGGCAATTCCGGATATTTTAAAACCGGCCGGGGGTTACCTGGAAATTGAGCGCAGCGATGAGTTGGCAGGAGCCCAGGCGGTAATTAAGATGGACCTCCCGGATGTCTTGCCCGAAGATGTAAAAAAAGAAGATCTGGCACTTTACCGCTACAATGAAGCCACTCAAGATTGGGATCTTCTAGCATCGCAAGTAGTAGGTAACCAGGTTTGGGCAGAAGTTTTAGATTTCAGCCTCTTTGGGCTCTTTGCTTCCGTGGATCCGGTTGCACCTGCACCTGCACCTACTCCAACACCTGAGCCGACACCGGCTCCAGAACCTGCACCTGCACCTACCCCAGTTACTGAAACAGAACCAGAAGCTGAGGTAGATGATGAACTTGAGGCGGTTGATGAAATTCTGGAAGAGCTTCCCACGACTGACGGAGGCGGAAGGGCTTTTCCCTACGGAGTGTTCCTGGCTTTGTTCATGATAGCGGCTGGTTCACTTATCATCAGAAGGTATAGGCAACAAAACGAATAATGAAACTAACTTAAATATAGACATGCTAAGTAAAATACCGGGTTTAAGGATTTTTTTACCCTTAAGCCCGGCTTCCTTTTAAATATTAGGAGGAGGAACATGGGTAAACTATTAAGATTGCATCCCTGCTTATGGGTGGGGATCCTGCTTGTTATTGCCGGGACAATTTTGCTCCTCAATTTTATCGTTGGAAATTTTTTAAGCAAGGAAGAACAATCCTTGAATGAAAGTAGAGGAACAGGGGGGGCACAGCTGCTGGTTGAAGAAGAAAGAATAGCACTGCATACAGAACCGGTAATCTCTTCAAAAACGGTTTTTGTCCTGGAAGAATGGGAGCCTATGCGTCTAATTATACCGGATATTGACGTTGATCGAGAAGTACTAACCGGGGGGGTTTTTCGGGAAGACCTATTAAGTGCAGGGCCGGTCCATTTTGAAATGAGCGATCTTCCAAGCACGGAAAGAGGTAATGTGGCAATTGCAGCCCACAGAAGAGGAGATGCTGCCTTTTTTCATCGTCTTCATGAACTTGAAAAAGGAGCACCTATTTACCTTCAGGTCTCCGGCAATACATTTGTCTACGAAGTGGCCTGGATTAGGATTGTAGATCCGAATGACTGGAGTGTAATAGAATCAACAGAGTATTCTTCATTAACACTGCAAACATGTGAACCAAAAGATAGCCCTGCTACTCACCGTTTAATTGTTCGGGCACACTACACTGAATTAATGCCTGCCCGGGCGGATAATTCATGAACAAACCTCCAGGTTTACCACTAGATCGCATAATTATAATTAACGGAGAATATAGGAAAGCCATTTTCGCAATAATTCATTTTTCTCTGAAAATCCAATATCACCCTTAGGGGTGATATACAAAATCACCTGGTTTCAATACAATTTAGCTACATTAATGCATCTCGTTACCGATTAATAAAGGTTGTTGCGCATTACTTCATTCTGCAAAGGAGTTTGCCAGCGGGTGTTAAAGCTTTGGAGAAAAAATAGAAGCAAAGAGTGCCCAGAAAAGGAGATAACCGTTAATGCCGCTACCAGTGGGTCCGGAGTAAGTAGAGACCTGGTAATCATCCCTTCAAACTACCAGCATAAAGGTGCCAGGGAGAGTCAGGAAGATGCTTTTGCTTTCAGCAATCTGGAAGACGAAGATCTGGTAAAAAAAATTGGTGTGTTGGCCGTGTTGGCCGATGGGATGGGCGGACTAGCTCTGGGGGCAGCAGCAAGTTCTGCAGCGGTTAATGTATTCCTCAAGGAATATATCAATAAGCAGCAGGAAGAGCCTGTTGCTTCCGGTCTTAATCGTGCCCTGAAAAAGGCTAACACAGCTGTTTTTGACCTGGCTTTACAGGATAACGGTATGGAGCTGTCTTTGGGCACAACCCTGGTGGCGGTTGTGATATACGGAGATTATCTGCACTGGGTTTCGGTCGGAGACAGTGGAATTTTCCTTTTTCGTGAGGGCACACTTTCTCAGCTGAACAAATACCATATCTATGCCAACCATCTGCAGGAAGATGTCCAGAAAAAAAGGATTACCATGGATGAGGCAGAGAACCATCCCGAAAGAGCACACTTGACCAGTTATCTTGGTCTGGAAAAGGTTCCCGAAGTGGACAAACATTCCCAGCCGTTACTCATGCAACCCGGTGATGCAGTTCTTCTTTGTAGCGATGGTCTTTCCGATGCTCTTTCCTATGAGGAGATGGCAGTCTTTTTAAAGAACGGTCCCCTCCATGCAGCTGAAACCCTGGTAAACTTAGCCCTATCCAAGAATATTAAACACCAGGATAATGTAACGGCCGTTGCATTGAAATGCCAGGCGAGAGGGTAAAAGTATTAAAATAAGGGGGTAAAGATAATGGGAAAAGGCGCGGCTTGCTACCGTGCGATTTTGTTCTTTTTAATTGTCATGTTTGTTTGCGGTTTGAACGGGGAGGTTTCTGCAGAGGATCCTATCGAGGCTAGAGAAAGGGTGGCCAGGAGCGTGGTCCGTATCGTCTGGGAATTCCCGGATCGGGATCCTTTCAATCGGCCGGATGTTTTTGGCGACGAATTATACAGAAATATGGGTTCGGGGATTATGATTGGTGATGATGCCTCCGAACCATTTCGGTTTGTACTTACCAACTGGCACGTGGTTGATACAAGTTGGGGCCCGGATGAGCCAGCCCCGTTCACGTTCCAGCCGGATGAAATCACTATCCACGTTTTTAGGGCCAGGGATGATTATGTTCCGGTAACCGTGCGAGAAAGATTGGAGACTTCCGATATTGCCCTGCTGGAGATAGACCCTCGCCGGGGAGGGCTTTCCGGCTATGTGCCATTGGAATTTGGCGATGATAGTATGCCTCAACGGGGAGATGAGGTTTATGCAGTCGGGTTTCCTGCTG
>PWUG01000155.1 GCA_003562605.1 Syntrophomonadaceae bacterium
CATAAATGTATCTACATTAAAGGAGGTATGGGCTGCCGTCTATACGGGATGTGTATCCTGATAGATGGCAGACCTTGTAAAGAACAAGTCCAGAACTTTCACCGGATCAAGGAGGACAAAGATAATGAAAAAGAAAAAAATAGGAAAAGCGACCGTAAGAAGCATGTACCTAAACAATAGGTACCATAAGAAGTACAACCATAACTTCGGTCGGATGCTTGATGACAAGACCGATGGAAAGATTTGGGAGACTTTAACCAATGCTGAGAAAGCTTACGTCCTCAAAGGGGGACGAGATAATAGGAGGTTCTAATGCCGTTATATGATTTTGATTGTGTAATATGTCTACACCGTTTTGAGAGGATAATGCCAGCGAAGAGGACGTATAGGAAATGCCCGAAGTGTGGGTCATTTGTTGAGCGTAACTTCCCTGCTCCCAACTTCAGGGTAACAGGTTTCAACTCTATTAACGGGTATAACCTTCCGAAGTATGAGGATCTCTTGGATGAGAATGGATACCAAAAGAAAGGATACCGATAATGCCGTATAACCCTGACAACTTTATTTATAGGCAGTTGAGAGATCCTAACCCTTCCGGGTGTCAGTTGATGGATTGTTTGACATTTGAATACTCCGGGTTCTTTAATAATGAAACCCAACATATTCTTAAACAAGTAAATCCTCAATCAAGAATTACCATTGTTATAGGATATGAGAAAGGGTTATGCATGTGGCCCCTGTAACCCGACCGAAACACTTATTGATTGATGCTGATATACTCCTATTTAAGCTCTGCTTCCGTAATGAATTTGTAGTAGAGTGGCCCAACGGTGTCACAACCACGGTCGTCAACTTGCCAAGGGCAAAGCACGATACAGAAGAATTTCTTCAGAAGCTTTTGAATAGGACTAAATGCAAAGAGTACACTTTTTGTTTCACCAACCAGATCAACTTCCGTTACAAACTTTACCCGAAGTACAAGTCTAACCGAGAAGATGCTCCACGTCCACTCCTGCTACCCTTCTTAAAGGATTGGATACAACAGACATACCCCTGGTTGTCCCGTAAGTATTGTGAAGCCGATGACCTTATTGGAATCCTATGCACTCAAGACCCTACCAAATACATGGCAGCAACGATTGACAAGGACTTTAATACTTTACCCATATGGCTTTACAACTGGAACACAGACGAACTGAGGAAGGTGTCAAAGAAAGAAGCAGACTATAACTTCCATACACAGTGGTTGATAGGCGACTCAGGGGATGGGTACGGGGGGTGTTACCGAGTTGGTAAGAAGAAAGCTGAGAAGCTTTTTGAAGGAGAGCCGCCATCTCAATGGGGAGTATTGGTTATCCAAACTTATGATTGTAACAAACGCCGGTATACCTGGGAGGACATTATGACCCAGGCAAGAATGGCCCGGATATTAAGACACGAGGACTGGGATGACATAAAACAAGAACCTATATTATGGGAACTGGATATATGAAAACATTTGAAGAGTTTATATATAAGCGCAACTATGCGAGGTTCATCGAGACCGAAAATAGGCGGGAGGAATGGGATGAATCAGTAACCAGATACGCAGACTTCTTTTGGGATAATCATATTGACAAGATGACATCAAAGTTTTTAGGAGCCGTGGCCTTGATGAGAGACAGACAGGTTGTTGGGTCCATGAGAGCTTTGTGGACAGCAGGACCAGCATTGGAACACGAGAACTTATGTGGGTATAATTGTGGATACATACCTATTAATAAACCTGCAGCTTTCTGTGATTATATGTATATGTTGATGTGCGGCACCGGAGTAGGATTTTCAGTGGAACACGTCAATGTAGAACAGTTGCCGGAAGTGCCGGTATTTAAGCAAGATGCCCCCCAAGCTGTTGTGACTTTTGAGGACAGCCGGGAAGGGTGGCGGAATGGTTTTGAAAGAGTATTGGACTTATTGTATTCCGGTTATGGTGTAACCGGTCGGTACCATAAACTAAGACCTAAAGGGGCAAGACTAAAGACCTTCGGTGGTTATGCATCTGGCCCGGAACCACTTAAACAGTTGGTGGATTGGACCATTAAGTTGTTTAAGAGGGCCGCTGGCAGACACTTAACCTCCATCGAGGTGTATGACCTTTGTTGTCATATCGCTTCTCTGGTAATTGCCGGAGGTACCAGGAGGTCTGCTTCTATTGCGCTATTCTCAGCCGATGATCCACAGATGTTCAATGCTAAGTCGGCGGCGTTCTTCAAGGATAACCCTCACCGGTGCTACGCAAACAACTCCAAGGTGTTTGTATATAAACCAACCAAGGAGTATTTTGCAGAGTATTGGAACGAGTGTGTTGTTAATGGAACCGGGGAACCGGGGATATTTAATGTTGAAGCTATTGAAAAGAAAGTAGAAGAAGTTGGACGTGATCTTGATTGTGATTGGGGCTTCGGAGTCAACCCATGCTTTGAGATCATTCTACGACCTCACCAATTATGTAACCTGTCTGAGGTTATCATAAGACCTCACGATTCTTTTGCCACGTTATTGAAGAAGGTAAAAGCCGCCACAACCCTTGGGGTATACCAGAGTATGCTCACCAACTTCAGCCCTTATGTGTCTGAAGAGTTCCAGAAGAACTGTAACGAAGAGCGTCTGTTAGGAGTATCCTTAACAGGTCTTCGAGATCATTTTGTTTTAAAGCATGATAGCCCCGACGCACGGGATTGGTTAATAAGTTTAAGACAGGCAGCCCACATGCACGCTAATTCATTGTGTGATCGTTTAGGAATCAGTCGACCGAAAGCCATAACCTGTGTCAAACCTTCCGGGACAGTATCCAAACTTATGAATACCTCATCCGGTCTACACCCCCGGTATGCTCCATATTATATCCAGAGGATTAGAAGTGCAGTGACCGATCCGATTACAAAGTTTCTGGTGAAAGCCGGTGTGCCTTGGAATCCGGAGAACGGTGAAGGAACTGATGAAGAAAATGAAGGACTACATTTCTTAGCTTTCAAGACTTTGGTATTTCATTTCCCTATCGCAAGTCCGGCAGGAGCCGTAATGGTAGAGGATGTGGATGCTATCGCACAACTGGAATACTATCAAATGTTACAAACAGTATGGTGTGACCACAACGCTTCTTGTACCATATACGTGCAGCCCTGGGAGTGGAACAAAGTCAGGGATTGGGTTTATGAAAACTGGTACACTGTATCTGGTTTGAGTTTCTTCCCGGTGTCTCAGGAGTATTATAAATTGGCACCATGTCAGGAAGTTTCTAAAGCTGTTTACGATCAGTTACTTGAAGACTTCCCGGTTGACATAGATTTTTCCAAGTTTAAGGAAGAAGAAGACAACACCACGGGGGCTTATAACTTCGCTTGTGTAGGAGGTGCATGTGAAATTTAAACACGTCAAACATGATTGTAACTTTTATGAATACGGGAACATCGCCCCGAAAGCATACGGGGCGTTTTGTGTGTATGGTCCTATAGTGACCATGACTGAAGATCTTTGTAAATCTTGTAAGAAATATGAAAGGAGAGCTAAGACTATTGAAAGCAAATCCAACATTAGTGTCGAACCGAAGTCGAGTAGTTGAGGGAGAACCAAACACCATAACATGGAAACGCTGTAAAGAGTGCAACTATAAGTGGGTTATAGAATACGAAGGAAAGGATTGTCCTGAATGTGCTGTCCAAGTAGAGAAGACGTCCGAGAAGTCATCCGAGAAACCCCCAAAGTCCACCAAGAATACCAAGTAGTGGGTATGCACCATAATCAATTAAGGGAGTTCATACAGGACGTCTTAGACGCTTACTATGGGCCGGAGTTATCACAGCCTAACGTGGTTAAGCTTCTTATAATGATTGCAGCCCATGAGTCATTAGGTGGATATTATATAAAACAAATACGTGGACCTGCCCGTGGCATCTTTCAAATGGAACCCGCCACTGAGTGGGATTTATTCCGAAACTACGCAAGGTTCCGGGACCGTATGCGGGACATCTACCTTGAAGTGACGTACGTTCCTTGTGGTAAAGTTGAACTACATCAAAGGGGCAATCTTGTCCGACAGGTAGTTCTGGCCCGGATGCATTTGTTAAGGTTCCCTAAACCTATCCCATGTTATCATGATGATGAGGGTTTGGGACAGTACGCAAAAGACTACTGGAATACTGCTGCTGGTAAGGCTACGCCTGAACAGTACATAACCGCTTATTATAAATTCATAAGAGGACAACTATGAAGAAATTCCCGAATACCGTTGAAGGACTTATCAAACATTTAGAAGACTCAGAATATAATCTGGCTATTACTCCTGACATGTCAAAGGACATGATAATGTGGAGGGCCGGACGTAAAGCTCTGGTTGAAAGTTTGCGTTATCAGTTTGATAGGCAAGCTCAGTTCGAGCAACAGAATGATGTCATCTTGAAAGGAGATGATTAATATGTGTGCTTCCGCACCTAAAATACCAGAACCATTACCGCCCCCACCCCCACCAGAAGAGAAGAAGATTGAGTTGGATAGGGATGAGGATACAAAGAAGAAGAAGAGGGGCCGAACAGGAACCAGGCAACTTCAGATCCCCTTGTCAGTAGGACAGACTACCAAGGTGGGTACCGGGTTGGGTATTAAATAATGACATACGTGAAAGGAGTGGCAGCAAGCCGGTGGCAAGCCTTAGACAACAAGAGGAAACGCCACCTTGATCGGTGCCGCCTTTGTGCCAAGCTCACGATCCCTTCGCTGTTACCAGACGTAGGTAACGACGACAACTCTGACCTTCCTATTCCCTATCAAGGGTTAGGGGCAAGGGCTGTCAATAACCTGTCAGCTAAATTACTGCTGACCCTATTCCCACCCAATACAGGCTTCTTTAGGCTTGATCCTGACCCCGGTGTCATTGCTGAACTGAAAGAAGCGGACCCGGAAAACAACAAAGACATAAAGCAGAAGATCGAAAAACAGCTTAGACAATTAGAGCAGACTTCGATCCAGGATTTCGAGCAGAAAGCCATGAGAGTCAAACTGTTCGAGGCTATCCGTAACCTGGTTGTAACAGGTAACACCCTACTTGAGATCCAAGATGATGGATATGTGCGTATTCATAGGCTTGATCGTTATGTTGTGGCAAGGGACCCGAGAAGTAAAGTCCGGGAGATCATCATCGAGGAACGGATCTACATGGATGATGTCCCTGATGAGATCAAACAGAAGATCCAGCACACCGAACCCCCGGCAGCACCAAGCTCGGCTGATGAACCTGAGATCAACCTTTACACCCGTGCCTATTATACTGATGACCAGTGGCTTGTAAACCAAGAGGTTGGTGGGGTTGAACTTCCTGACAGTGTAGCAACCTACCCTGATGAGAAGTTCCCATACGTACCTTTAACCTGGACACGGCTGGACCGTAATCATTATGGTCAAGGACATGTAGAAGACAACCTGGGAGACTTAAATGGGTTTGACATGCTATCCCAGGCATTGCTTGAGGGATCAGCAGCAGCGGCATTCTTATTGTTTCTGCTTCATCCTAACTCTCAGACTGACCTTAAAGACATTAAGATGGCAAAGAACGGGGACATCATCGTTGGTCGGGAAGAGGACATCACTGTCTTGAAAGTGGATAAAGTCCATGACTTCAGGACAGCATATGAACAATCAAACCAACTGGCACAGTCAATCAAGAAAACCTTCTTGTTGACCGAATCAGTTCAGAGATCCGCTGAGAGGGTCACAGCAGAAGAAATCAGATACATGGCTCAGGAGCTTGAGTCAGCTTTAGGCGGGATCTACTCCGTCTTAGGGGCTGAACTCCAAAGGCCGTTTGCTTCCAAACTCTTAGACAACCAAAGAAAACGGGGCAAACTTCCTGCTATACCTCCTGAAATAGACACTACCATAATCACAGGGTTTGACGCCTTGGGTAGAGGACATGACCTGAATAAACTCAGGGAGTTCAGGGATGAAGTAGCAGCAATGACACAGGCCAGTGGTAAGGCTGAAGACCTCAGCTTGTATATTGGACTGTCCAACTTCTTTATGAGAGTAGCCACGGCCCTTGGCCTGGATACGGATGGACTGGTTCCACCTGAAGAAGAGATCGCACAGATCAAACAACAACAGGAGATGTATAATAAGATGATGGAAATAATGAATAACCCTGCGGTCCAGGAAGCAATGATGGGCGGCGGACAAGGAGAGACGCAATAAATGAAAGACGTAATAACTGCTCCACAAACCGGAGCACACAACAGTATGACAATTGAGATAGGACAGAGACCGGATTACTTTCCGGCCTTTCCTTTCACCTTGTACCTTCTTGGGGAGCCGTCGGGGGATGACCAAATCAAAATCCAATACCATGATGGCGACGATTGGAGAGATACAGCATGGGTACTAAACGCTGACACACCAGTCTTGACCATCTATGGTCCGTTGGATTTCAGGACAAGTAAAGGCTCCACTACGGCTGCGTTAGGTGTGGCTATTTCTAAAGTTAGGTCACGATAATGACGACTGTTAATTCACCTTTTGGTGGCGGCAGTGTTACTGGAAATGACCGAAAGAAGCTGGATGCCATTGGTTCAATTTTAAATAAAGGGTCAACTGGTACTTTAACGGTCGATGAGGTTATCGGTCAGATAATTAACAACTTAGGACAAACAGATGATTGTACTTTAACACTACCTGCGGCAGACGAGGGCTTGTCCTTCATAGTCGTATTATCCACAACGGTTGCTAAATTCTACCGTCTCACGCCTAATGCCTCGGACAAGATCCTGCTTGACGGAAGCCCCGGAGCAAACGAAGAGTACGTTCAGATTGCCTCATGTGTGCAGGGGGCTACAATTCAGTTCATTGCTTTTGAGTCAGCAACCGGAGTTTATGATTGGCTTGCAATAACTGGTGTCGGCAACTGGCAGGCAGAATAGGGAGAAGCTATGTTTATATTAAAACCAAAATTTCCTCAGGTTGTGGCAAGACAAAAGGCGGTGTCAGGCGTTAGGGTATCCGCTGTTAATGGCACGGCATTTGTTGATAACCTCCCTGCTCCCCTTCTTGATTATTGCGACAACTCCCATTCCATCTCAATTTACGACACGGCAGGGCGATGCATTGAGGGTGTGCTGAAAGAGGTGGGAACGGGGGAGACCTTGGGAAGTGAGTTGATTACGAATGGTGATTTCTCAGCCTGGACTGATGGTAACCCTGATGGGTGGGATAAGATAGGGACTCATGATGCAAACAATTATGTTTACTCTGATGATGGCTGCCGGATCATAAGTGATGGTACTTATGTTGGGGTCAGGCAAGACCCTACTGGTATGCCTAAAGGTGGACTATATAATGTAACAGGTAGTGCTATTGTAACTCAAACTGGTCTACAGATTACAATCGGAAATAACCCAGATCACCACACTCTTATTTCAGCCACACAAAGTTTTGATTATTTTGCCACTTTACCACATGAAGTAACAGATACAAATTTAGCACGTATTGGGAGAATGTCTGCCTCGGGTGCAAGTGTAGATAGTACAATTACCAGCTTCTCGATAAAACAAGTCACAGACGTACCCACAACCGGCTTGCACTTAGTATCAGCCCTA
>PWUG01000126.1 GCA_003562605.1 Syntrophomonadaceae bacterium
CTTGAAATTTATGTTGATGCCGAAAAAATCATCCTCAAGAAATATGAACCAGCCTGCCTTTTTTGCGGCAATGCCGATAATGTGAAACATCTCGGCAATCGCATTGTATGCCGGGAATGCATTGACAAACTGGCAAAGGATTAAAAAAACTATTAGTAACTATGAAGACCGGGGGCACGGTTTTTTCCGTGCCCCCGTTGTCATGGCAGATCAACTTCCTCCAATGGATATTCCTTTACATAAGCCGATTCCTGCAGTTTAACCGTTACAGTCTTCTTTTTCCGGTTAATTTCTTTAACCTGGCCATCCCCATCAGGAGTGACCACCGCGTCACCAGGTCCGGGCATCTCTTCACGGTTATTTTCATAAGCGCTGGCTTCGTAACGCAGGCAGCACATCAAACGACCGCAAACCCCGGATATTTTTGTCGGGTTGAGTGAAAGGTTCTGCCCCTTGGCCATGCGAATGGAAACCGGCTCAAATTCCTCCAAGAAGGTAGAGCAGCAGAAGGCCCTCCCACAGGGCCCGATACCACCTTTAAGCTTGGCTTCATCACGCACCCCAATCTGGCGCAGCTCAATGCGGGTCTTAAAAATTGCAGCAAGGTCTTTCACCAGTTCACGGAAATCAACTCTTTCTTCCGAAGTGAAATAAAAGATAATCTTGTTGCGGTCAAAATTATATTCGACACTGACGAGCTTCATATCAAGACCGTGCTCTTTGATCTTCTGCTGGCACCTGGTAAAAGCTGCAGCTTCTTTATTTTTGTTTTCTTCTACCCGGCAGCAATCTTCTTCAGTCGCAACGCGAATAACCTTTTTCAGGGGGAGAACCAGATTCCCCTCCGGGACATCTTTGTCGGGAGTAACAACCATCCCTATTTCCTGGCCCCGTGCAGTTTCAACAATTACCTGCATCCCTAATTCTATATTATCTAAAGCCGGTTCAAAGTAGTAGGTCTTTCCGGCCTGTCTGAAACGAATTCCGATAACCATGGGCATTGTGACAGCCTCCTTTGCAGCAATATAAGCATCTTCTCCAATATTAAACGACGATTGACATTCGTTGTCAACATTTCATAAATAGTTGAATTAATTAACATAACAGCTTCTTCCAGCCCGGCAGGAGATACGCTTTCTATCCATGTAGACGCCTCTTTGGGGGATAACGAGTCTTCTCCCATATGACACAGGTTTTGGACCAGTCCATCGCGGTAGAAGAAGCAGACCAGTTCAAGAAAGTGAATCAGATCTTCTCTTTCTGACAGTGAAAGCGCCCAAGACAAAAGCTGATGTGCCGAATCACGACCTGACGCAAGGTTATAGGCAAGTGTTTTGGCTTCCTCAAAACGTCCTTCAAAGGACTCGTCTTCGGCCAGTTGATAAGCATAACCTGGAAGCCCACCGGTTATTCGGGCCAGCAAGTTTGCTTTTTCCGCAGATATGTTTTTATTGATCCCAAGCAGCTCTATTATTTCAGCACGACTCAGAGGTTTTAATCTAAAACGCTGGCACCTTGACAGTATTGTATCAAACAATAAGCGTGGCTGCTCTGCCAGCAAAATAAAATACATTTCTGCCGGGGGTTCTTCCAGGATTTTTAGCAAAGAAGAAGAAGCTTCGGCCGTCATCATTTCAGCATAATCGATCAGGCATACTTTTCTGCTGCCATGCAGATAAAAACTCTCACGAATAGAGCGGATCTGGTCTATCTTGATTCTGCGTCCATCAGGCTCTACAATGAAATAATCAGGATGATTTCCATTTAGAAAACTGCGGCAGGATGAACAATGCATGCAGGGTTCTGATCCGTTGCGGTTGGAGCAAAGAATAGATTGGCTTAAAGCTTTTCCCCAGCTTTTTTTACCGCTGCCGGAAGGTCCCGTTAATAAAATGGCATGGTTTAATTTATCTCCAACCAAGGCCCGGTCCAGGAGATAACGCAGTTCTTGTTGTCCTGTCAGGTTGCTAAAACTCATTTGTGCCCCTCGCTGAAGTATGCCCGGCGATAAGCTCCTGTACCAAATTCCAGATAATCCGGCCCTGCGACTCCATATCATCCGAAGCATCAACTATCTTTACTCTCTGCTCTTCTTCATTGGCAATTTCAATGTAACCACCTCGAACCCGCTGGTGGTACCAAAAATCTTTACTTTCCATACGATCAGCCGTTGCCCCCCGCCTGCCGGCTGCTTCTTCAACCGAAAGATCGAGCAAAATCGTCAGATCCGGTGAAATGCCGCCGGTTGCCTGACGGTTTAAATAGCGGATTAAGCTTAAATTCGCTCCGCCCCCGTAACCCTGGTATGCTAAAGTGGAGTCTGTAAAACGATCGCATAAAACGATCTTACCGGCCAGAAGAGCCGGCAGGATAACCTGTTCGGTCAGCTCTGAACGTGCCGCCATGTAAAGAAACAGTTCCGCCTGCAGGGAAGGTGAGTAATTGTTATCAAGCAAGACCTGCCTGATGTTTTCACCAACAGCAGTACCACCGGGTTCCCGAACAGTAATATACGAAATTCCGCTGTCATGAAGCCTTTTCTCCAGTATTCCGATCTGCGTTGATTTGCCGCAGCCGTCAATGCCTTCTAATGTAAGGAGCAGACCGCGCGTAATGAGCACCCCACTTATAATATGCAATTAATTAGTTTTAGATAGTCAAAAATACCGCAGACAATGCCGGCCTGCGGTATCCGGATCAATCAATTTCTTCTTTAGAAACTATAGTTAGGAGCCTCCTTGGTGATTTGAACGCCGTGTGGGTGACTCTCTTTAAGTCCGGCCCCTGATATACGGATAAATTTTGTCTTTTGCTGTAATTCATCAATTGTAGTTACTCCACAGTAGCCCATGCCTGCCCGCAAACCTCCGGCCAACTGGAAAACCATGTCACCGACGGTACCCCGGAATGGTACTCGACCCTCAATACCCTCAGGAACAAGCTTCTGCTCGTATTCCTGGAAATAGCGGTCACGGGAACCTTCTTTCATCGCACCAAGCGAACCCATGCCACGGTATACTTTATAGCTGCGGCCCTGGAAAATTTCAAACTCACCCGGGCTCTCCTCCGTCCCCGCCAGAAGACTGCCGATCATCACAGCCGAAGCCCCGGCAGCCAGCGCTTTTGTTACATCACCGGAAAATTTTATTCCTCCATCGGCAATAATCGGCACATCGAATTCCTTACCTGTACGGGCCGCTTCATAAATTGCCGTTATCTGGGGTACCCCGATACCGGCAATCACCCGTGTTGTGCAAATTGAACCCGGCCCAACACCTACTTTAACCGAATCGGCACCAGCCTTGATCAAGTCGCGGGCACCCTCTGCTGTGGCGACATTGCCGCCCATTACCTCGACATCAGGGTAAAGCCGTTTAATCTCTTTAACTGTATCGAGTACAGGCTGGGAATGGCCGTGTGCAGAATCAATCACAATCAAATCAACCCCTGCTTCGACAAGCGCCTCCGCCCGGCTGACGGCATCCCTGCCCACCCCGACAGCTGCAGCAGCCAGCAGGCGCCCATTAACATCCTTTGAGGATTTGGGAAATTGGATTGTTTTTTCAATATCCTTAATTGTGATCAGCCCTTTTAAGTTGAACTGATTATCTACTATTGGCAATTTTTCGATCTTGTGCTGCCGCAGGATTTCCTGGGCTTCTTTTAGTGTCGTTCCTTCGGGAGCAGTCACCAGTTGTTCATGGGTCATCGCTTCGCCGATCGGCCGTGAATAATCTTCCTCAAAACGGAGATCACGGTTGGTAATAATGCCCACAAGTTTCTCACCCACTGTAACCGGTACGCCGGAAATGCGGTAGCGCTCCATCAAAGCTGCAGCATCATTAAGGGTATGTTCGGGGGTAAGGCGGAATGGATTGGTGATCACTCCATGTTCGGAACGTTTAACCTTATCAACTTCTTCAGCCTGCCTTTCTATTTTCATATTGCGGTGAACTACGCCAATACCGCCCTCGCGGGCGACAGCTATGGCCATCCTTGCTTCAGTAACTGTATCCATACCCGCAGAAAGAAGTGGAAGATTCAATTTAATATTTCGACTCAGGCGGGTTGCTATTTCAACGTCACGGGGCAAAACCTGTGACCGGGCGGGAACTAAGAGGACATCATCAAAAGTAAGGCCTTCCCAAGCAAATTTATCAGCCTGCAAAACGCACGCCTCCTGCTATTTTAGTCATGTCGTTAATTGAAGTGATCATAACAAACGCCCCCGTTAGTGTCAACTATAGAGCCAAGAACGGAGAAATCTGGAATGTCCACATTATTTGCAGGATTAACTCCAGCCAAAAACGAATTTATTCATTTAGTAAAAGAGGGGAGGTGTATTGACTTGCCTTATCTGGAACTAAACGGAAAGCGCTTTTTCTACGCCGGCGACATAGATCGGGAAGGGTTACCGGTTTTATTCTGCCATGGATCCGGCGGGCGGCATCAGCACTGGCTATTCCAAATGAAAGGATTGAAGGATATAGTAAACCCTATTGCTGTTGACCTGCCCGGCCACGGACGCTCGGAAGGCTCTCCGGAAAACGAAATAAAAGCTTATCGAAAGTGGCTTAACAGTTTTATCAAAGCTGCCGGGATTGGCCCATTTATCGCTGTCGGGCATTCCATGGGAGGAGCAATAGCTCTCGATTACACCCTGCATTATCCTGACGAAATCCTCGGAGTAATACTGGTCGGCAGCGGGGGCAGGCTGCGTGTACTCCCCGATTTTCTGGAAACTCTGCGCAAAGGGACTGTTCCCAAAACTTTTTTTGAGTTCCTATACGGCCCTGAGGCATCAACAGAGCTTCTGGAAAAAGGACGGGGAGAAATCGAGTCAACGGACGCCTCTGTCTATTATGCTGATTTATGCGCCTGCGATAGATTCGACGTGATGGAAGATCTTCCCCGTATAAAGCAACCGATCCTGATTATCTGCGGCAGCGAAGATCTCCTAACACCGGTTAAATACAGCCACTACCTGAAAGAAAAACTGCCCAGGGGGCAGGTTGAAGTTATTGGCGGAGCGGGACACATGGTCATGCTTGAAAAACCGGAATCAGTTAACCGGGCAATCGAGCGCTTTATCGAACAACTCGACATTGAAGGTAACGGCTGAAGCTGTAACTACTAATAAACCTGGCTATGCCCTTAGGAGGTCAATAAATGGATAAGAAGCGCAGTTACTTTAACCTTGAAGAGACCCTGAAACAGGCTTCGGAGAATTTTTCCGCCCTGGACCCTCATGAAATTGCTGAAAAAGCAGGAGCCAAATTCAATAAAATTGACCAATCCCTGGCCGTCCCCTTTATTAACCAGGACTACCTGGTGTATCACCCAGACGGCAAGGTCAATACTGAAAAGGGCGAAACAGCCTCAATTTACCTGGCAATCATAATTCTTCACTACCTGGTAACCGCAAAAGGCACTCCTTTGACGGGTCAATGGATCGCCTACCGGCACCTGCCCGGAGGCGATATCTATATCGATCCTTTTCAGAAACGGGCGGTAACCCCGTTCTTAAAAACTTTTGGTAATCGTCCCGAAGAATTCCAAAAAGCAGCCGAAGCCCTGGGTGGCTACCGTCTTGATCTAAGCGGTATCAGCATGGTTGTTCCGGTACTGCCCCGGGTCCCGATCTGTTTTACAATCTGGCCGGGAGATGAAGAAATGCCCGCATCCGCAAACATCTTATTCGACCAGGTAGCTGCTTCTTACCTGCCGACAGAAGATTACGCCCACCTGCCGGCAATTGTCAATGGAGCAATGAAGGAAAAAATCAAATAATTTCCCGGCGCCCGTCGAGGGCCCGGCTCAGGGTCAGGTCGTCAGCATATTCAATATCACCGCCGACCGGCAGTCCAAAAGCAATCCTTGTAACCCTGATCGAAAGAGGCGCTAAAAGCCTGGCCAGGTAACCTGCAGTGGCATCCCCCTCGACATTGGGATTAGTAGCGATAATAACCTCGGCGAATCCTATGTCTTCAATCCGCTTAACCAGCCGATCCAGCTTTAATTCTTCAGGGCCGATCCCGTCGAGAGGGGAGAGCGCGCCGTGCAGGACATGATAAAGACCGCGGTACTGACCTGTTCTCTCAAGCACCAGGACATCCCGTGGCTCCTGTACGACGCATAACAAGCTCTGATCGCGCCTTGAGTCACTACAATACGAACATTGTTCCACTTCAGCCAGGGTTCCGCAATCCGGGCAGAAAGTAAGCTTATCTTTTGCCTCTACCATGGCCCTGGCAATGGCAACAACTTCTTCACGCGAGCAACCCAGCAAGTAGAAAGCTAGTCTCTGGGCAGATTTCTGTCCAATCCCCGGAAAGCGACACAAGACCTCAACCAGTTTTTTCAGCGATACAGGGTAAACCATGGTTTTTTCTGCCGCCTCCTCTATAGGCTAAAACATTCCCGGGGGTAGATTCATGCCGCCGGTAAGTTTTTGCATTTCTGAAGAGACCATTTCATCTACCCGGTTAAAAGCTTCGTTTACTGCGGCTATAATCATATCCTCCAACATTTCACGGTTATCCTCGGTCATTGCCTCGGGGTCAATTTGCAGCGAAACCAGTTCTTTCTGACCATTGGCTACAACCCTCACGGCTCCGCCACCGCTGGAACTTTCAACAGTTTTTTCCCCAAGCTCCTTCTGCAGGCGGCTCATTTCAGCCTGGGCCTTCTGCAGCTGTTTCATCATTTTGGCCATTCCTCCGTTAGGCATAAGAAATCTCCTTTCAGTCTGTATCAATTAATTTGCCCCCGAAAATATCCATCGCTTCCTCAGCATTCAACTTCTCCTTTTTTACAATTTCCGGCTCCTGTTTGGCCGGTTCCAGCGCAGGGGCAGGAACCGCCACCCCGGGGGCAGGGCTGTCCTCGCTCTTGTTTTCTATAATTTCCGCTTTTATAGTTATCGGGGCCTGGAAAAAAGCAGATAGGATTTCTTCAACGACCTTGCGATGACTTTCCTCCATAATTCTGATCTGGTGAATTGTATATTCCTGGGTATAAGCCAGACGAACCCTGTGGCCCTTGAAATCGGCAACGACCGCCGGTTCCAGCCAGGCCGCAGTACTTTTTTGTTTTCTTTTTATTTCCTGAAGCAGTCTGGGCCAGGCTTCTTGAAGCATGGTAAGGCGATCATCGGCCACCGGTTCCTCAGGTTTTTCTTCACCTGCTTCTGCCGCAACTACTTTTTTATCTTCACCGGAAGCTTTGTCTGTCTCAGGCGCTTCGGCAGCAGCTTTTCCCTGTGCCTCTTGTTTCCCGGTACTATCATGTCTCTGCTCTGCGACCACGGGGTCTTGTCCCGGTGATGTCAATTGCTGAGAATGAAGCATCGAAGCCGGTTTCAGGCGCCCATGCATAAGCCTGAGCAGACGGATAAAAGCTACTTCCAGGATATACTGTGGAAAGTGCGCATGGCGCAGTTCTCCGCTGACTTCATGCAAAAGTTCCACGGAATCAAGCAGCAAATACCTCTCTATCTGGCCCCTGTAACGGGTGATCAGCTCTTCGAACCCGTGCAAGTCGGTTTGACTATTCTTTGAA
>PWUG01000224.1 GCA_003562605.1 Syntrophomonadaceae bacterium
ATATGGCTTCACTGCAGTCAATTAGGGATTTTGCCGAGGAATTTACAGCCAAATTTAATCAACTTGATGTACTGATAAATAACGCCGGGGTTTTCTGTGACGGGTATGAAAAAACAGAAGACGGTTTTGAAATGACGATGGGCGTAAATTATTTAGGGTCTTTTTTGTTGACAAGGCTTCTTTTACCAGTAATAAAAGAGACTCCTGAAGCACGAATAATCAATATCAGCTCGAAAGCGGCATTTTATGCCAGGCTAAAGGCAGATGAAAATATATTTACCGATAAAAAATCCGGTTTCCGGGCTTACTCTAAATCAAAGCTGGCTCAATTGCTATTTAATATTGAGCTGGCCGGGGAGCTAAAGCGCACTGATATAAGTGCCAATGCTGCCTACCCCGGCAGGGTTGCGACAAAGATATGGCAGGGCAGCAGTCTGCTGATGAAGATTGTGGAGCCGCTGATGATGAGAAATAGTATCAGCGCTAAAGAGGGGGCAGAAACAGGGCTCTACCTGGCTATGTCCCCCGATCTGGAAGGCTCAAGCGGTTACTTGTTCCATGGAGAAGACATATTGGATTACAATAAAACCTGTTTTAATAAAAAACTGCGCAAAGAATTGATCAAATTGAGCTTTGATGCAGTTGGATTGCGGGATGACCGTCTATTTGGGACATATTATTAACTTCAGGTAATGTATTACCGGTGTGCCGTTTGACTATACCCAGGGAAATGATGAGCTTCGGGGCAGTGATACAAGTTTAATAATTAGAGAGCACACAAATCTCCGTTCCAGTAAATCTGCCGGTTTTCTGAAGCAGGAGGCTATCTGTACTTTGCAGAAACTATCTGAGAACTTGTTCTCATTATTGTGTTATCAAATTACCGGAAGACTAAAAGAAACACCGGAATTCTCTTCCTTAAATATAGTAAGGATTGATCTTTGTTGAAAGGATAACTATGCTTAAAGCTGTAATTTTCGATTTCGACGGAACCCTTGCCGATACCGGCCACATTTTGTATAAAGTGTACGACCGGCTTTCCGTAAAGCATAATTTGCCACCTATCCCTCATGATAAAATGGACGAAATCAGATCTATGCCCATCAGGGCAAGGTTTAAAAAAGCAGGAGTTCCTTTGTTCAAACTTCCCCAACTACTCCGGGAGACTTTGCAGATATACACAGAATTTATTGGGTCGGCCGAACCATTTCCTGGTATAGAGGATCTGGTTCGGAGTTTAAAAGCCCAGGGTCTTATATTGAGTATTATCTCTTCAAATACTGTTAAGAACATCAATAGTTTTTTAGAAAGCCATCAACTGGATCTATTTGACCACATCCGCTCTACCTCAAGCCTGTTCGGCAAACACCGCACTATCAACCAGGCTCTCAGGGAACTCTGCATTACAGGCGATGAAGCTGTTTATGTGGGCGATGAATTGCGCGATATTACAGCCTGTAGAAAGGTCCCCATCAGGATTATCGCCGTTTCGTGGGGCTATGATCACCTTTCATTGCTTCAGGAAGGGAAGCCTGATTATTTGGTTCGCACCCCGTCAGAAATCACGCGCCTCTTGACCGAATTGTAAACATTTCCACCCACTCCATATAAACATCCCCCTCCCTCCGAATTTTAGCCGGAAAGCGCAAATTTATCAAAAAAAATATTGGTTCCGTTATGGGCCAGAGCGGAGGTTTGTAAAATGCAACTGGTTGTAATATAATCTAATTAAGTAAATACTAAATTAAATAAAGGATGCTTGATATGGTTACTTCGGGAAATGAAAGTTTTGTCAAACTCTTAAGAGCCATGGGCGACGAGGCACGTTTAAAAATCATAGAACTGCTGCTGGGAAATGATCTTTGCGTGGGAGCGCTGGCCCGTATTTTAAATATTTCCAAGCCGGCGGTTTCGCAGCATTTAAAAGTGCTCCGGGAGGTGGGATTGGTTAAAGGTGAAAAACGTGGATACTGGACCCATTATCAAGTGCAGAAGGAAGTGCTCCAAAAAACTGCTTGTGGTTTGCAGGATTTGGTCAACTCCACCGGCAAAGAAGCATATTTTTGCCTGCGGAATAGTGAAGATAAAATAAGCCTGGAAAGAGAAGGGAGGGTTCCGGAAGTGTGTGAAAACTGCTGTGAAAAGCCGGATAAGTTGAAAATTAAGCCTGAGAAATGTACTCCTGAACAGATTAATGAGTGTCATGGCGATGCAAAAGATCATTCCTGCGAATGCAGTAACGAAGAATAGTTTGACTGAGGTGAATTTGTGAGTTGATTATAATCGAAGCGGAAAATCTAAAGAAAAACTATAATGGATTTACTGCTGTAAACGGTGTCAGCTTTCATATTAACCAGGGTGAAATCTTCGGTTTTTTAGGACCGAATGGTGCCGGTAAAACCACGACTATTAACATGCTTACCGGACTGGCCCGGATAACCGGAGGCAGGGTTAAACTGCTGGGTGATGATTATACACGCAATGCCAGGAAAGCCCAGGCGATGATGGGAATAGTCCCCGACGAAAGCAATCTTTATGAAGAGTTGAGCGGCCGGGATAACCTCATATTTTGCGGAGCGCTTTATGGTATGCAGAAAAGCCTGCGCGAAGAGAGGGCTGACCAGCTTTTGAAGCAGTTTGACCTGGTTGACGCTGCAGGGAAGCCTTTCAAGGCCTTCTCCAAGGGCATGAAAAGAAAGCTGACCATAGCTGCAGGAATTATTCATCAACCGGAGATATTGTTTTTAGATGAGCCGACCACCGGTATTGATGTGGCCAGCGCCAGGCAGATCCGAAACCTGATTGTTGATTTAAACCGCAGGGGTACAACTATTTTCCTGACCACCCACTATATCGAAGAGGCGGAAAGGCTCTGCGGACGCTTGGCATTTATCGTCCGGGGTAAAATCGTCCGTGAAGGCAATGTGGAAGAACTTATGACTGAAGCCCAGGGGGAAAACACTGTCCATTTTAGCCTGGGAGGGGATTTTTCCTGTATCGAAGGTGATTTTAAAGCCCGGTTCCCGGATTATGGTATAAAGATGATTGACAACAGCGGAGTAAGTATTAAATCAGCTCATTCTTTTACCCTATTGCCACTGGTCAGTTTTTTTGAAGAGCGAGGCTTTCCGGTCTATGAAGCCAGGATTGTCCGGCCCTCTCTGGAAGAGGTTTTTGTAAAAGTAACCGGCATCGAGATAAAAAAGATGCAAAGCCAAAAAGAGGGTAGCCAATGAAAGCATGGATTGCTTTTGCCAGTATTTTGATCAAAGATATGCGCAGTTATTATTTAAAACCGCCCAATATCAGTTGGGGGTTGATTTTCCCGATTGCCTGGACGCTGATGTTTTTTATCCGATCCCCCGATGCATTCGAGGTGCGTGAGCTGTTGCCGGGAGTTGTTTCGCTGTCGATCTTATTCGGGACTACTTCAATGCTGGCCGTAACGATAACATTCGAGAGGAAAAGCCGTTCTTTCGAACGTTTGCTGCTGGCCCCAATCAGCCTTAATCTTTTAATGCTGGCTAAAACTTCAGGGGCAATAATCTTTGGAGTAATTAATGCTTTTATCCCGTTTATTTTTGCAAGCTTTATGACTGACCTGTCAGGGATCAATTGGTTAATGGCCCTGGGCAGTGTAATATTTATCTCCATAACCTCTACTTTCCTGGGCCTGTTCATTGCTGTTTCCGTAAGCCAGGTTTTCGAAGCGCAGACCTTTTCAAACTTTTTTCGCTTTCCCATGATCTTTCTCTGCGGGCTTTTCATCCCGGTGCATGAGCTCCCGAATTTCCTGCAGCCAATCTCCTTTGCCCTGCCCCTTACATATGGCGCTGACCTTTTGAAAACTGCTGTTAACAATAACGGTTTATTTTCAATTCCTTTGAGCTTTCTTGCTCTGATTGTTTTTAGCGTATTCCTTTTTGCCTACAGTATTTATAATGTAAACCGGAAATGGATTTCCTGAGGAACTATTAAACCGTTAATTTTGTAGCCTCTAAAAGCCACATCAGGGGGTAGCCGGTTTTATCATCCTGGCGGGTTTGTTGATTTAATGGAAAAAGGGCTGTAAAATTAGAGAAATATATATATTTGCATTTTCTGCAAGATTAATGATAAAGAAGGTAAAGCTCTCATGCCTGAACTGGAAAATAAGGTTGCCCATGTCTTAAGAGCTTTGAGCTGTTTAACGGTTTACCGAAAAATTTTAGATGATCCCATTCTGATTAGTTTCAGGGATGTTATGGAACTTACCCTGAAAAAGGAGCCGGCTGCTGTAGGAAAATACTTCAGCCTAATCGGCATTTTGTTGGACCTTCAAAAGAACTACAGGTTGCCTGGTATTGATATTTTCAAAAATCACCTGCTGGATACAATGCTCAGTGTGGAAAACTCCTTCAGCCTGGCCTGTGAAAAAGAAGAGTTTAATAATATTGACAATCTAATTATCAGGGCTGCTCAGAATGATTTGAGTTTAATGAAAATCTTATATGATTTCGATATCCTGCTGTTGATGGAGTGCCTGGCTCATAAGTACAAAATTGGTGATTTAATGCCGGCCCTGGAGGGTTTGGTGGGCGGCGAAAATTTGAAAAAAGATTACCAGAAATATTTCTTTAAAAACAGGGAATGGATTAAAAAGGTTTTATCTCTTTCTGGAGAATGGGGCGAGAATGTTGAGGATCTTCATACCTATTTCAGGGAAACCGGGAGTGGTGAGTTTGGCCGGTACTGGGCTTTTAAATGGAACAGCAGCAGTCTAAACCATGAACTCGCCGGGGTTGCCAACCCCGATGCTATTCGAATTGAAGATCTGGTTGGATATGAAGATCAACAGGAACAAATCATTCGTAATACAAGCCAGTTTGTAAAAGGGTTTACTGCAAATAATATACTGCTTTACGGTGACAGGGGTACCGGCAAGTCATCGACAATCAAGAGTCTCATTCATATTTTTGGCCACAAAGGATTAAGAATCATAGAGGTTTCGAAACATGATTTACTGAGCCTGCATGCAATTATTCAAAAAGTTGAAGGCCGGGCCCAGAAATTTATCTTGTTCATAGATGATCTTTCTTTCGAAGATAATGAAACAGAGTATAAGGACCTGAAAGCAATTCTCGAGGGAAGTATCGAAAAACCCCCGGACAATGTACTGGTCTATGCAACTTCGAACAGAAGGAACCTGGTCAGGGAGTTTTTCAGCGATAGGGATATGGACGAGGTCAGCAGCCAGGATACCTACCAGGAGAAGCTGTCCCTGGCGGATCGCTTCGGTATAAAGCTGGTATTTCCCACGCCTGATAAATGGGAATTCCTGAAAACCGTGGAGGATATTGCCCGAAAAAGCGGTATCACTATGGAAAAGGCAAAGATACACAGTCTGGCCATGGAATGGGTAATGTGGCACAATTCCCGATCAGGCAGAACTGCAAAACAGTTTGTAAATGACCTCAGGGGAAGATTGGATTTGGAAAGCTAAGAGTTACTACCCCCCGGCTGCCGGAGGGAATAGGTTAATTACGTTCCCATTATCTAAAACCGTATCGACTCCCTTCAGCTGCTTGATATTGCGGCCGTTCACAAGCACTACCAGTCCGACTATCTTTTCATCTTCCAGAAGCGTTAATTGGCCACCGGCGGTATTAAACTTTTCCGGCATTTTATGCTCCCGGCGCAGGATCTGCAGCAGCTGATTCACGTCTGTCCCTTCGGGAACGTCCAGGGTAGCTTCTTTAAAGCCAAGCACCTGCCTTAGAAAAAGATAAGGCTTAACAACAACCTTCAAAGGGGTATACCTCCACCATTAAAAAGCGCCAGGGGGAAAGCATAATTCGACACGCAATGCAGCACAGGTGCTATCCCCTGGACAACTTTTCTATTTCTTCCTCGCGCAGCTGCTTTTTAAAAATTTTTTCGGTTACTGTGTAGGGTAGGTTGTCCCGAAACTCAACCTGGCGGGGGACTGCATAGGATGTGCATTTGTCCCGGCAGAATTCAATGATTTCTTCGGCGGTAACTTTCTCACGGAATTCTTCCTTGAGAACGATAAAGGCCTTAATTCTCTCACTGCCTTCCCTTTCGGGGTCTGGAACGCCGATTGCCGCCGCCATCGCAACAGCAGGATGCTGGTGCAGGATATCGTCGATCGTACTGGTATAAACTTTGTAGCCGGAAATGTTGGCCATATCCTTGATCCGGTCGACAATGTAAAAGTAACCGTCTTCGTCCATGCGGGCAATATCACCGGTTGGGAGCCACCCGTCGACCAGCCCTGCTCCTTCATCAGGCCAGTAACCTTTCATCACCTGCGGTCCTTTAATATATAAGTGGCCTGGCTCCCCGGGGGGACTCTCCATACCACTTTCTTCGTCAACCAGCTTGACGTCGGTATCCGGTATCGGCAAGCCGATGCTGTATTTCTGCTTGGCAACGAAACCCATAATCTTGGAAAAACCTGTCAGATCGATGTGTGTCAGTGGACTGGTTTCTGTGAGGCCGTAACCTTCAGAAATCGGCATTTTTATTTTCTCCGAGATACTATCCCTAACGTCCTTCGGTAAATATGAGGCCCCGGAAATAATCTGGACCGGCAAGCGTGGCAGATCTTTTTCCCGCAGTTTCATCAATTGGGTCGGAACGAGGGCTGTCATAAAGGGGCGGTTCTCGATCAACATCCTGGCAATGTAGTCAATTTCGCGCGGGTCCTGGACTAAAATCAGCCGCAATCCCCAGTAAATACCGAAGAGGGCGGCGGAATCGCCGTAAGAGTGAAACAGGGGCACACCAATTAAAATTGATGCTTTGCCGCGTATTGATTTTTCGAGTTTGGCCAGAGCCCAGGGCATGGCTTGTAGAACATTGGCATAGCGGTTAAAGTGGGTCAGCATAACCCCTTTTGGCACGCCGGTTGCGCCGCCGGTAAAGGCCAGGTAGGCAAGGTCTTCCCGCGGATTAATTTCGACCGACGGAGGCTTTGGTTCATGGGTATCAATCAACGCCTTGAAACGGTGGGTGCCCTCCGGAGCCGGTTGCTCCTCCTGTTCAGCCGGTGTGTAGTCTGCAAGGGATGTTATAATGATCTGCTTCAGATTCGTTTTTTCTTTAACGCTGCGGAGCCTGTCAAGCTGTTCTTCAAGGCAGATAACCGTTTTCGCTCCCGATTCGCCTATTTCGTATTCCAACTCTTGCTCTTTATGTAGTATGCTGCAGGGAACATGAACGGCGCCTGTTTTGAGAATAGCGTAGTTGGCGATAATATACTGAGGGCAGGTCGGCAGGATTGTGGCTACCTTATCACCCTTTTTTACGCCAAAGTCGGCCAGCGCACAAGCCAGGCTGTCGGCAAACTGCTTCAACTCACTATAGCTTATGCGTATTCCGAAATAATCGATGGCAGTAGAACGCGGATGTTTTTCCGCCGAATGATCGAGCATCGAAAATAGCGGAAGTTCCGGATAAGGTTCCAGGCTTTGTTCCAATTTAAAGGGGCCAATCTTATAGCTTTTCAACCAGGGCCTTTTCTCTTCCATG
>PWUG01000163.1 GCA_003562605.1 Syntrophomonadaceae bacterium
ATATCCTATGAAGGACCTTTTGGGGTTGGATACCTTGTGGCTGTTCTGCATCCGGAACAAAACATCAATTCTTCCACCGGTGAAAGGGAGGTTTCTTAATTGTCAACCCTGGATCCCAAACTAAATCCTGCCGGCCTGGCCCGGGATGTTTTAAAGTACTATCTTGAAGAGGGACAGCTGCCGAAAATTCCCGATACACTGCCTCCTGAATATCAGGTTCAGGCTGGCGTTTTTGTATCTCTAAAAAAAGCCGGCCAACTGCGCGGCTGTATCGGGACTTTCGAGCCTGTGCGCAAAAACCTGGCTGAGGAGATTGCCAACAATGCAGTTTGTGCTGCCGTCAGAGATCCGAGATTTCCGCCGGTCAGCAGAGAAGAACTGCCCGCACTCACTGTTTCGGTCGACATCCTTGGGTCTTTAGAACCGATAAAAAGTGTAAATGAACTTGATCCAAAAAAATATGGTGTTCTGGTGCGCAGCGGTTCGCAAAGCGGGCTGCTGCTGCCTGACATAGAAGGAATAAATACGGTTGATGAACAAGTCGATATCGCCCGCCGTAAAGCCGGTATAGCCCCCGGTGAACCGGTCGAGATCTATCGTTTTAATGTCATCCGCCATTGCGAAAAGTAAGAAACAGGGAGTGTATAAATATATGCAAAAAGCCCGTTTCTACTTTAAAGAAGAAGGCAAGATTCGTTGTGTGCTTTGCCCCCGCAGCTGCCTGCTCGGAGAAAATCAGGTTGGCGCCTGCGGTGTCCGCCTGGTTGAAAAAGGAGAGCTCTATACAACCAATTATGGTGTTCTGGCAGCGGCGCACCAGGATCCAATCGAAAAAAAACCCCTTTATCACTTTCATCCGGGAAGTTCAATCTTATCGGTGGGTACCTTTGGTTGCAATTTACTTTGCTCGTTCTGCCAGAACTGGTCTCTGGCCCGGGGCAGACCTGATCAGGCATCAGATATAGTCAGTCCGGAAGAAATCCTGACCATGCTGGAAAAAGCTGGGGGGCCGGAAAAAGTACCCGGTATTGCCTATACCTACAACGAACCTACTATCTGGTTTGAATTTGTTTACGATACCGCCTCTCTTTTGCACGAACACGGTTATTGTAATGTGCTGGTCACTAACGGTTATATTAACCGCGAGCCGCTGCGCGAACTTCTTCCTTTTGTCGATGCAATGAACATTGATGTGAAGGCATTTAGTGACTCTTTCTACCGGGAATATTGCCATGGTTTAAGAGATCCTGTGATTGAAACTGTCGAAGCTGCTGTTAAAAAATGCCATGTTGAAATTACCTGCCTGCTGATACCAACGCTGAACGACGATGATGCCGAGCAGGAGTCCCTGGCCAGCTGGCTGGGAGGGCTTAGCCCGGACCTGGTTTTGCATTACTCCCGTTACTTTCCCCAGTATAAGCTTGATCTGCCTCCAACGCCGCCACAGGTTATGGAGCGGGTCAGGGAAACAGCGAAAAAATACCTGCGTTACGTTTATCTTGGCAATATCGATTTAGCGGGTTCCAATGATACTGTTTGTCCCCACTGCGGTAACCTGCTGATTAAGCGCAGCGGTTACCGGGTTAGTATAGCAGGACTGGCCGGCACTAAATGCAATAACTGCAGCAACAAAATTAATATTGTTTTACAGGATAATTTATGTTAACTTTCTTATAGCTTTGCAGGTATTTGTCCTGAAGAAAGCGAATAAAATAGTTATACAAAAAGGCAAACAACTTCAGCCTGCTTGACCAGAAATCTAATAAAGAGGGTTCAACATATAGTGGCCATTTGGGAACGTATTGTTGCAGCAGTTCTTCAATTGAATGTGGGATGGCGCGATGTAGTTGATATCGCAATTATGTCTTATGTTTTTTACAGGTTGATTGTGATTATTCGCGGCACCCGGGCTGAACAGCTGGTCAAAGGACTTATTGTCCTGCTGTTGGCTATGATTATAAGTGATCAATCCGGACTGGATACCCTTCACTGGACTCTGCGTCAGACCATGACGGTCGGCCTTATCGCCATTCCAATCGTTTTTCAACCTGAACTGCGCCGGGCCCTTGAACACCTGGGACGGGGCAAAATTTTTAAATCAACTTATTGGAACTGGAGCGTTCAAGATTTTGATAATATGCTTGATGAACTGATCAAGGCTATCCCTGTCCTGGTTAAAAAGCGTATCGGGGCGTTGATCGTTATAGAACGTTCAACAGGCCTTAAGGAATATGTCGCTACAGGCATTTCAGTTGAAGGTGTGGTAACTGCCGAGCTTCTAATAAACATATTTTTCCCCCGCAGCCCCCTTCACGACGGCGCTGTTATTATCCAGGGTAATCAGATAGTTGCCGCAGGTTGTTATCTGCCTCTCACTGAAGATCCTAACCTGGGTAAAGAACTGGGTACAAGGCATCGTGCCGGTATCGGCATTACCGAAAATTCTGATGCCCTGGCAATAATTATTTCTGAAGAAACCGGCATTATATCTGTCGCGCACGATGGCGTTTTAACCCGTTACTTAGACGAAAAGAAACTGCGGGCAGTGCTTAAAGACCTGCTTTTGCCTGACCGTAAAGAAGGCTTCAGCCTCTGGTCATGGAGGAATAACAAGTAGCTATGGAAAAATTTTTACGCAGCAACAATCTTGCCCGGGTAATGGCCATTTTTATAGCGGTTATACTCTGGCTTTTTGTGACCGGTGATCAGATTACCCGGGAAACACCTGCGCGCATCTTATACCAGGTACCCTTAAGAGTTGATAATCTGAATCCGGAATACGTGGTTACAGATATACCCTCAAGCGTCGATATTACACTTGAAGGTCTCCCCGAAGATTTTGACGACCTGACAGTAGAAGAGATCGGCGCCTACGTTGACCTTGGCGGAAGAGAACCGGGCAACCACCTGATCCAGGTTCATGGCCAGCCGCCGCGTGGATTAAATCTTATTTCAGTCCAGCCGCAACAGGTCAGGGTTAGTATCGAAGTATATCGTTCCGAAGATTTCGAAGTGGAGATCGACATGATTGGCACACCGGCCACTGGTTGGGAGCTTGATGAATATGAAGTCATACCTGAAGTGGTACTGGTCGGGGCGCCTGGCTCTATTTTTGAAAGAGTAGATCGGGTAGTCCTGTTAATTAATTTGACCGGTATGAGATTAATAGAAAGTGTTGAACTCTCTCCGATTGCTTATGATGAAGATGGAAACCGGGTGTTGGAAGTGGTGATCGATCCGTCTTTGATTACTGTTCGGCTTGAATTTGAGAGGATCATAATACCGGAAGGTAATGATGACGAGTAAGAACAGGAGGTATGCTATTGGGCAAATTATTTGGAACTGACGGAATCAGGGGTGTGGCCAATCGTGATTTAACCCCCGAACTTGCTTTTAAAATTGGACGGATAGCGGCCTGGGTTTTAGGCCGGGAACGTAAAAGTCCCTTATTTATCATCGGACGCGACACACGCCTTTCAGGCTCTATGCTGGAAGGTGCTCTTGTGGCCGGGATAACCTCCGCAGGAGGTGAAGTACGGATCCTCGGTGTAGCCTCGACACCGGCGGTGGCTTACCTGACCCGGGACTTTAAGGCCTCAGCAGGAGTGGTTATTTCAGCATCCCACAACCCCATCGAAGACAACGGCCTGAAGATATTTGACAGTCGCGGATTAAAACTGCCCGATGCCCTGGAAGATAAAATTGAAGAAATCTATTTTAACAACATGGATAAATTACCCCGCCCTGAAGGAGCTCTGCTTGGGCAGTCTTTTATTGACGGGAAAGCTCTCGAGAAATATTTAGATCACTTAAGGGATACTGCTGTTTCGCTGGATGGCCATAGTCTTGTCGTCGACTGTGCACATGGAGCGGCCTGCCGGGTGGCTGGTGAACTCCTGGAACGCCTGGGAGCCAGGGTTAAGTTGCTGCACGATGAGCCTGACGGCAGTCGGATAAACGTTGACTGCGGTGCTACTGATACCGCTGATCTACAGCGTGCTGTGGTTGAAAGCAGTGCTTCTGTCGGACTTGCTTTCGATGGAGATGCCGACCGGCTCATTGCTGTCGATGAAAAAGGGGCTATTGTTGACGGCGATGCGGTGATGGCAATTTGTGCCGTCGATATGAAAAACAAGAACTTACTGAAGCAGAATACTTTAGTTGCAACGGTGATGAGCAACGGTGGACTCGACATCTTAGCTGAAAAGCACGGTTTAAAGGTAATTCGCACATCTGTGGGTGACCGTTATGTTCTTGAAGAAATGATGGAAGGCGGATATAATCTTGGCGGTGAACAGTCGGGACATATTATTTTCTCTGATCACGCCACTACCGGAGACGGTCTGCTTACTGCATTGCAGTTGCTAAAGGTAGTACAGGAACAACAGCATCCCCTTTCCGAACTGGCTTCCCATCTGGAGAGACTGCCACAGGTTTTAGTTAATCAAAAAGTGGCTACCAGGGACGGTTGGTCGGACAACCCTAAAATCAGCGCTGCAATTAAACAGGTGGAGAAAGAACTTGGCCGGCACGGTCGCATCCTGGTCCGTCCGTCAGGAACTGAACCGAAAATCAGGGTCATGCTCGAAGCGTCTTTGCCTGAAGAAAAACTTGAGGAGTATGCCCGCTCTCTTGCTGAATTAATTGCCAAAGAACAGTCTTAAGGGTCCATTTTGATTGACAGGCAAACTAAGGGGTAATTTAGTTTTTGGGGAGGGGCATAGCATCCCTCCCCCGATTGTTTCAGGGACATCAGAACATTAAACCGGTTTCATAAATGGGGGTAAATATATGTGCGGCATTGTTGGCTATACAGGAACAAGGGAAGCGGCTAATATCCTGATAGATGGTTTAAGAAAGCTTGAATACCGTGGGTACGATTCGGCCGGGATTGCACTACAGCGGGATGGGCGCCTGGTTATAAGCAAGGCAGCGGGATCTGTTTCCGATCTGGAAAGTAAACTGGGCGAGCAGTTTAAAAAAGGTGCCGTTGGTATTGGCCACACCCGCTGGGCTACTCATGGCCGGCCAACAGATAAAAACGCCCACCCCCATTGCAGCTGTGGCGAAGAAATTGCCGTTGTCCATAACGGTATCATTGAAAATCACCAATCACTGCGCCAGTGGTTGATAGAAGAAGCCGGACATAAGTTTCGTTCAGAAACCGATACAGAAGTCCTGGCCCACCTGGTTGAAGAATACTACGAAGGCGATTTGCTCGAAGCTGTCCGAAAAGCGGTAGGTCGGGTTGAAGGTTCCTATGCGCTGGTTGTAATTACGATCAACGAGCCGGAACGTATTGTTTGCGCCCGCCAGGACAGCCCTCTTATTATCGGGCTTGGTGAAGGTGAGAATCTTGTTGCTTCAGATATTCCCGCCATACTTGCCCATACGCGTAAAACTAAGATCTTGGAGGACGGCGAATTTGCATCAATCACCGCTGGTGATGTTGAAATATCCGATGTTGACGGAAAGGTGCTCGAGAGGGAAATATTTGAAATAACCTGGGATATAGAAGCCGCTGAAAAAGGTGGATACAAGCATTTTATGCTTAAAGAAATCATGGAGCAGCCTACTGCAGTAAAAGAGACAATGCGGCAGCGAATCGATGCAGCTTCCGGCAAAGTGAACTTAAGCGAGCTCGAATTTACAAAAGAAGAACTATCCTCCCTGGAAAAGATTTTTATTGTTGCCTGCGGTACCGCTTACCATGCCGGCTTGCTCGGTAAGGCTATCATCGAAAAAGTGGCAGGAGTCCAGGTTGAAGTCGATGTTGCCTCAGAATTTCGTTACCGGGAGCCTCTCTTAGGTAAAAACCAATTGGTGATCGTGATCAGCCAGTCTGGTGAAACCGCCGACACCTTAGCCGCCCTGCGGCTGGCCCGGCAGAAAGGGTTGAAAGTATTAGCGATAACCAATGTCGTCGGCAGCTCGGTCTCCCGGGAAGCAGACCAGGTCCTCTATACCTGGGCCGGACCGGAAATTGCTGTTGCCTCTACAAAGGCTTACCTGACCCAGCTGGTTGCCCTATACCTGGTAACCCTTTACCTGGGTGAAGCCCGCGGCAGTATTGACCCAAAATTGGCTAAGGAACTGATTGCGAATCTGACTGCCCTTCCCGGGCTTTTAAAGAAGATACTTTCCGAAGAAAGCCTATCCAAACTGCGTTCATACTGCGATCACCTGGCTCAATGGGAAAGTGCATTTTTTGTTGGCCGTAACCTGGATTACCCTGTGGCCATGGAAGGAGCACTTAAACTGAAAGAAATATCTTATATCCATGCCGAGGCCTACGCAGCCGGTGAACTCAAGCACGGCCCACTGGCTCTTATTGTCGAGGGGATCCCGGTTATCGCCCTTGTTACCCAGAAAGCTGTCTTTGAAAAAACCCTCGGGAACATCCAGGAAGTAAATGCCCGCGGCGGGGCTGTTTTTGCCATCACCCAGGAAGGTTTCGACGAAGTAGCCCGGCAGGTCGAATCCGTTTTTTACCTGCCTCCGGTAAACGATATCCTGGCCCCGATCTTAAGTGCGGTGCCGACCCAACTTATTGCTTACTACGCCGCCCTTGCCCGCGGCGGCTCGGTTGACAAACCCCGCAACCTGGCAAAAAGCGTAACGGTGGAGTAGAATTATGGGTCTGCGGCTGCACGTAATTGCCTGGCTTCTATTTCTCCTCTGCGGCATAATATACCTCATTGCCTCAATTCGCGATCAAGATCCGCTGATGATTGCCGGCAGCGCCTGCTTTATTGTTGCCGTTATCCTTTTTCTCTTTCCTGATAATAAGCAATAATGATTTTCCGGGAAGCATTGAAAAACAGCCGTTAATGACAGTGGAGGTTAATAATCCAGCGGGAATAAAAAAGTGTGGAAAGTTTTATCAAGGCAGTGGTGCAGGGTTTTTTATAATAAAGTTGAAATAAATTATACCGGGTTGAATGTCTGTCCGGAAAAGTCAAAGTGTTGCAGGCGGTGCCTGGAGAAACAAAGGAGATATTTATGACAGAGAAAAATGATACTGAAGGCAAAACAAATTTTATTTACACTATGATCAGGGAAGACCTTGGCAAAGGGCTGCTGGAAGGGAGCCCAGTGCACACCCGCTTTCCCCCTGAACCGAACGGTTACCTGCACATTGGACATGCCAAGGCCATCCTTCTGAATTATGGGATAGCAAAAGATTTCAATGGTAAATTTAATCTTCGTTTTGATGATACCAACCCGATTAAAGAAGAACAGGAATTTGTCGACTCAATTATAGAAGATATACGCTGGCTGGGGGCAGATTGGGAAGACCGCCTTTTATTCAGCTCAGACTACTTTGAAGTCAAGTACCAGTTCGCCCTGCGCCTGATCAAGGCCGGACGCGCCTATGTTTGTGACTTAAATCAGGATGAAATCAGGGAATACCGGGGCACCCTGACTAAACCGGGAACCGAATGCCCCACCCGCAACCGCTCCGTTGAAGAGAACCTCGACCTATTTGAACGGAT
>PWUG01000424.1 GCA_003562605.1 Syntrophomonadaceae bacterium
AGATTATATCTTGCCTCTGCTTGATAAGGAGCTTCCAGGGTTACAATAGCCTTCTTTTCTTCCGGCAGCATTTCAATCGTAACGGGGAAAAAATTGTTGTTCTTCTCTATTACTATGCCATCAATTTCACTTATCTGAAATTCTCTGCTAAACTTTATAGTCCACTGTTTATCCAAAGGCACATCATACTTTTCGGGTAGTATTTCCCATTCTTCATCAAGCAGGGCTTTGTAAGCGTTTGCTCTGCCCCCTGTTTTTGTATATCCATGAAGCTGTTCTAACACATCAACATTGTCCAGGATCACTTCTTTCATTTTTTCATAACCAAAATCAGGGTTTTGAGCTTTTAAAAGACCTGCAATACCGGCCACATGGGGAGAAGCCATAGAGGTTCCCTGAAGAAACTCATACCCGTATGTGTCAGGTACTTGCCCAATTTCTTCCGCGGTCTCTATTATAAAGTTATCCACATAAACGCCCTCACCTTTTGTTTTTCCTCCTGGCGCCATTAAATAAAACCCGATTTCCCGTTCTCCCCCGGGCAGAGCTGAAGAAACGGACATAAACTCTCCATCTGTAGTCCCGCTCCAAGAATCAATGGGAAGCAGAGAAGTTCCCGTCCACTCAAATAAATACAAAACCTCATCCTGAGTAGGATCAAGTTCCATCCACAAATCAAATGATGCCTCATTTAAATGCTCTGTACCATCAGGCATGTTTGCTATAATGCTCATATCACTTCCGTGCCGGTTTGCGAATGCGCTCGATGAACCCTCAGTATAGCGCTCCCCTGTAATATTCCACCCGTGATAGACAAACCATTCCTCCAGGTTCTTAAAAACATCGTTAAAAAGTGTTTCCGGCTCTATTAATTCAAACTCATGAGGAGTAGAACTAAAAGTGTTAACCCCGGGTGCAGCAAGGTGGACTGTTTGGGCACGATCATCAAAATTTGAAAAATAAGCAAGATTGTCATTAGAATCCGCAGCAGCAACGGATATGATGTTTGAAAGGTCAAAGTTGGCGGGATAATTAGGGGTGTTGCCTTTATCACCCGAATTGCCAGCGGCACATACCACAAGAACATCATTTTCTTTGGCATATTCTATGGCATCTTTATTAATTCGTGAAAACATTTCTCCGCCCCAGGAGTTATTTATAATATGTGCCCCCTCATCAACAGCATAACGTATACCCTGTGCCAGTTGGAAGATGTTGCCAGCACCTCTTGAATCCAACCCCCGGACAGCCATGATTTTAGCGTCCTGCATAACACCTGTCATTCCTCTTTCGTTATATCCAACAGCAGCGATGGTTCCTGCCACATGGGTGCCGTGCCCGTGCATATCCATAGGCTCACTGTCGTAATCGACAAAATCATAGCCGTGTTTACCGTCCTCATCAATCCACATATTGTCTTGCAGATCCGGATGATTATAATCAACTCCTGTATCTATCACCGCTATTACTACATCGCTCGAACCTTTCTCTATGCCCCAGGCATCCAAGGCATTGATGTCTGCCCCCGGGGTTCCGCTAACCTCTCTTATTTCCTGCCCCGTATTATGTAAGCCCCAGAGCTTGTCAAAGTATTCTATATCTGGTGGCTGGCTTAAAATGTATCGGGTATAATTTGGTTCTGCATACTTTACACCCGGCAAATCTTCATATTTCTTTACACTTTCTTGCACGCTCAACCCTTCGGGAACCTCTACCAACTGGAGGTTCGGTTTACCAATCATAGACTTTTTAACCCGTGTATTAACTTCTTCATGAGCACCGGCCATGTTAACCCAAGTTGTAAAGGATTCAAATTTTACAATCAGCTCTCCCTCCACATAATTCTTTTCCTGCGTCAATTCTTTTCCACGAAATTCATTTATCCGAAAAACATCCATACCCTTTTCATAAGCAAATCCACTTATAGGTAAGAAAACTAACACCAAAGATAGCATTATTACAAATAAGGACTTCGTTTTGGACATTTATCCGTTCCTCCCACCTTTAAAACTTCAAGTTTAATAAATTATACCATGGATTTTTATATCTTTAAATCAAAACCTTCGAGTGAAGTGAACAGCTATATTTCTATTATATGTAATAAGATACAATAAGGAGGCATGAAGAAGTGGCACACAGTTTTCTAAATCCACTGTTTCTGAGCTTTGTAAAAACTTAGACCCGTTAGTTACCGCTTGGAACCACCGTCCTTTACATAAGACCTCTTATCCCTTTGTGGTAGTTGATGCCATGGTCACCATAAAAACAGCTCAAAAGTTGCATATATTGGTGGTTAGTTAAACTACATTCTAACCGAAGGAATTTTACACAAAATTTGTACTTGATCAGTTCGTGTGAATAAGTATATAATTATTAATGAGAATAAAAAGTATTACGTTTTTTAACTCACCTTTTAAAGGAGGAAAGGGTATCAACAAGGCAAATATCTGCCAAGATATTTGGTTAATAAATATCTTGTATATTATCCTTTACCGATAAGGGCTAACCAGTTGAAAGACTGGGGCGCAAAGCCATGGATCTAAGGCTCTGCATGAGTTATGATCGCCAGGTTACCGAAGGCAGGATTTTTTTGTATCCACTCCCGCTTTATATTCCATAATAAACAAGAAAGGTGTTTGGTAAAATGTTAAGAACTCGTAAAGCCCCCAAGGTTATATTTATTTTAACTTTCTGTTTGTTAACATTATTATTGTGGGCTAGTAGTGCTCATGCGCTCATGTTAAAGATGAGCCTGGAGGAGCTCACCGAAGGTGCTGATACAATAGTCATGGGGACTGTTGAAAGCACTAGCAGCCACTGGAATGACGACCGCACTTCAATTTATACGGTGGTGGAGGTTTCCGTGGAAGAAGGATTAAAAAATGAAGTTGGGCGTAAAGAGATTACCGTTATTGTTCCTGGCGGAGAGGCAGAAGGAATAATTCAAATGGTATCGGATATGCCCAATTTTATAGTTGGAGAACGTGTTATGCTTTTTTTGAATGAACTTTATGAAAATAATGATCTTCACCTGAAAAGAGAAGAAGCGCTACTTACAGCACCAGTATATTCAATGCATGGCAACTTTCAGGGCAAGCTTGATATAATCGAAAACAGAATAGGAGAATTGTCTGTAGATAAAGTCAAAGACCAGATAAACAGTATAAAAAAGGAGCAGGGAATAAATACTGAATCTATTTCTGATGACGATAATCCGGTTGTAGTAGGACATAGTCCTTATGTTTACAATGGTCAAAAATGGTTTGGGGACTGGCCGGTTGTGAATTTTAGGGTTAATGATAGCGGTGGTCCTGCGGGCAGCAGTTTAGCTGTACAAAATGCTGCCAATACCTGGAGCAATGCCGGAGCAAAATTTGAGTTTAATTTTTCCGGAACACACTCCCGCACAGGGAGTTGCTCACAAAATTGGGTTAACGAAGTTACGTGGCATGACCTTGGTTCCGGATCTACTTTAGCTTATGCAATATGGTGGTATTACTCCACGGGGGAAATATTTGAAGCTGATATGGTGTTTAATACTTCACATGACTGGAGTACAGCCTCACAAACGCCTTCAGGGTATTATGATGTGGAGACAGTTGCTTTACACGAATTTGGCCATTGGCTCAGCCTAGACCATTCCTCTGAGTATAATGCCATAATGTGGCATAGTTATAAAGGGCCCCAGAGAACACTACATTCAGACGATATTGAGGGAATAAAGTATATTTATGGCTCCACGACCGCAGAACCATTACCTGATGAGTATGAACTTACGATAGAAGTTGAGGGAGAGGGCACGACTGAGCCTGTGGCGGGTGTCCATGTTTATGAAGAAGGTACTGAAGTATTGCTAACAGCAGAACCAGAAGAGGGCTGGGAGTTTGAGAAGTGGTTGGTGAACGGTATTGATATAGCGGATTCTACCGTGCAGGTGACTATAGATGGAGACAAAACTGCAACCGCTTATTTTGCCCAGGATGAAACAAGTGATATAGTGCACTTTGCTGATCCTGATTTGGAACAGTCCATAAGAGACGAGCTGAATAAGCCATCGGGCGATATTACCAAAGCCAACATGGAAGAAATTACGTTTTTAAATGCTGCAGATAAAGGGATAGAAGATTTAACGGGACTGGAATATGCCGCTAATCTGCAGAACCTTTACGTTCAAAACAACCAGTTAAGAGATATTAGTGTGCTGGCTAATCTGACCAATCTGCAGGTGCTGGAGATACAACAAAACCACCTGGACATAAGCGAAGGCTCTGCTATCTTAAAAATGATCCAGCAAATGATCGACGATGGTATAAATGTGGAATACGAACCACAAAAAAAAGCAGAAAAGGGAGCTTACGGCAGCGGGTTTTATAATCAGGATAACGGACGTTTTGCGTTGAAGGATGGTTTGATAGGCGGTGTGGCTGATTACTGGTTCACTTTTGGCAGCGGAGGAGATAGCCGTTATCCCGCAGCAGGGGATTGGAACGGTGACGGCAAGTATGGTATTGGTTTTTACAATCAGGATAACGGACGTTTTGCGTTGAAGGATGGTTTGACAGGCGGTGCGGCTGATTACTGGTTTACTTTTGGCAGCGGAGGAGATAGCCGTTATCCCGCAGCAGGGGATTGGAACGGTGACGGCAAGTATGGTATTGGTTTTTATAATCAGGATAACGGACGTTTTGCGTTGAAGGATGGTTTGACAGGCGGTGCGGCTGATTACTGGTTTACTTTTGGTAACGGTGGTGAGAGCCTGTTTCCTGTAGTAGGGGACTGGAACGGTGACGGCAAGTATGGTATTGGTTTTTACAATCAGGATAACGGACGTTTTGCGTTGAAGGATGGTTTGACAGGCGGCGCGGCTGATTACTGGTTCACTTTTGGTAACGGTGGTAAAAGCTTGCTTCCTGTGTCGGGAATTTGGTAAGAATTCTTTCAGTAGTTTAATGCTTTTATGGGCTATAATGAACTCCCAACTTTGAACTTATAGCAGAAAAGGAAGATCGCATAATAATGGCGGTCTTCTCTGTTTTTCATTGGAAGAATCACCAGTACTTGAGGCTTCTGTTGCTGAGACAGGTGTATAATAATGAAATTCCCCGTTGATGCTCCTAAAAGAAAAGTAATAAAAGCTTTTGAAAATTTAGGGTTTTATGTCTTTAGAGAAAAAGAACATATCTCCATAGAAAGAATTAATCCCAATGGAAGCAAGTCTCGCTTAACTATGCCTAATCATCGAACAATAAAATCTTCTGTATTAAGAACTATATGTACATACACAGGCTGGCATTTCAAAAAAAAGTTTTTTATATGCGTATTATAAGTAATTTTGTAGAATGCTTCCTGGCGTTCGAGAGGATGCAAGGGTAGAATTAACGAATAACCCGTTTAAACACGGGGTTATTTACTTTTATAGAAGGAAAAAGCTGCGCCGGGGTTGTAACTGTTACCTGGCCCTTTCCCTTTAACTCAAGATTCCTATTACTTCAGCCTCATAACCGTACTTCTCCATTAACTCTATGGCGGCTATTTCAAAGAACTCCATTTGGCTGATGTTCTTATCTTCTGAAAATGCTTTAATTACTTCGATTAGCTTGTGAGAAACCCCATAAAGAGGGGCAAATTAACAGGTGGTAACTTTTGTACACTTACCACCACACGTGCGCTTTCACCGCATGCGACGTTCTATCAATGGTTATTGATAAGAAAGTGCAAAAAGAGGGGATTTCTTCACAAGGGTTTGGAAAAAAAGGCCCCACAGGAGTTTATCCCGCAGGGCCTTTCCGCTGCTATGCGGTAAGAAACACGCCTTAGGACCTAGTAGAATTACTGGATGCTGATCCCATCAAACAGGCCAACGCTGTTAAACCCATCGTCCAATATATTCCTGCATCCAAGCTGCAAGGTGTAAAACCCGTCCGCTGGCGCTGTCCATTCCCAATATTGCCAATCGGTTTCACCATAATCCCCTACGTCTGCGACGCTCTTTTGCCAGATGGTTTCTGTTCCGCTGTTGACCATGACCACTACCGCGTCATCGTCAAAAGGAGAATAATCTCGGGCGTCAAAGGCGGCCCATCCGGAGACTATATCACCGGCATCCAAATAGATCTCCTGGCTGACGAAATTATATGTGCCCTCACCCAAGCCACCTGCAGTTACTGTGGCAAAATAGCTGCCTTCCTGTGGTAAGAACTGAGTGTTCCCATAGCTATAATACTCAGTAACCACTTCGTGCTTGTCTGCAGGACCCGTTAAGGTCCAACCTGTAAAGTCACCGACCTCAAATCCACCATTTAGTATTACATTCCCACCTATCCTCTTAAGGATTTCGGTAGGGCTTCACCGTGCGTGCGGCTTTCACCGCACACGGCGATCCGTCAACGGTTCTAAAGTGCAAAAGGGGAGTTTTTCTTCTCCAGAGGTGGGGAAGCCTCCAGAGGTCAATCAAAAGACATAATAAATCTACAGTCAGTATCACTGGTTTTCTTGTGTAGTATTACCTTCTACAACGATTATAATAGTCCTCTTTATATTAACAATTTTTTAATACTTTTCTGATTTGAGTTCCTTCCTGTAACTCCTTCGTAACCTTGATCCACTTCGTCTCCATCAGAGATTACGTTTCCATCGCTATCATAAAGCACAATTGTTGGCACGAAGAAGGCTATTCCGCAGTCTACGGTGGTGCTCTCTGAATCTGTGCTGCTCTGCACTTTTACTGTGGTCTCTCCTGCATATTCATCTCCGGTATCGTAGACAAATTGGCCTGAAACGTTTTCATTGACATCTAGGCTGTAGGTTTTAGAATCAACCACTTCACCGTCTAATACGAGGTTTACTGTATCAAAAGCGTCAACGGTTCCTACATTTTCTAGGTCGAAGTCTACGGTTAGCTCGCCTGAGACTTCCCCTGTTTCGCAGCATCCTTCTATTTCGCATGCAGCAGAGACATTCGAGACCTCGATGTCGCCTACCTGGATTTCCTTGCCGCCTGGTGTGACTTCATCGGTGGCCGAACCTAGGTCGATCTGGTTAAGCGCACAATAGCAGCCACCTTCAAGCCTGCCCTTCTTTATGGGATACTGTAAAAAATAATCCCATGAGCATGAGGGTTTTTACGTGAACAAGGAAGAGCGTGAACAACTTAGGAAAGACTGGGAAGTCAGGATGGCTGATTTTAAGGCCAGCGGGCAGACTGCCAAGGAATGGTGTAATGCTAATAATATCAAGCGCAGCAAGCTGCATTACTGGCTTCGCAAATTCGGATCAAATGAACAATCTTTTAAATCATCACAATGGCTGCCCGTAGAAGTAGACGATACACACTCTAACAGCCACATAGTCGTCATTAAAATTGGCAAAGCAGTTGTAGAAGTAAAACCCGGCTATAATAGAGAACTGCTTTTTGATATTTTAAGAACCCTTTCTGCACTATGCTAGGTGAAGCTGCAGTAGACCGGGTGTA
>PWUG01000405.1 GCA_003562605.1 Syntrophomonadaceae bacterium
TACAAGGTATGGCATTCATCTTGGGCAAAATTTAGTTCTTGATGAACTTGCAGAAGATAAGGTTTATGAATCCATGTTCATTTTTACCTGCCCCAAGATAACAGGTACAACTCAGGGCATTGGACAGCCCATTGCTATAGCAGATGGCCCTTCTCCAGCTGAAGCCCCCGAAATTTACTCAGATCCTCAGAACTTTGAAGAGAAGTGGTGGCCATCGCGGTATGGTGAGGGAGATAAGCTTGGTTCTGCTAATGAACTTACCGGTGAAAAAATTGTAGAAGCAGCCAAGCTAGTTAGCGAGGGGTTAGTATATGATTTAGGTACAACTTATGAGTCAGCTAACCCGGGATACCCCCCTCGCTTATGGAATAACTTGGTTCTTTCTCATGGAGCAATGGACCCACTTGGCTCAAATAAGCTTCTTTACCTGGAAGAGATTTTTATTGGATGCCCTGGAAAAGGAACGCAGCTTGATGGTTTTGCTCATGTTTCAATAGACGGTATTTTTTACAATGGCTTCGAGATGGAAGAGGTTTTCTCGGCTGATGGTGTCAAGAAATTTGGAGTAGAAGACTATCGACCTATGGTAACCAGAGGTTTATTAATCGATCTGGTGGCATACAAGGGGCGATATCTTGAGCCGAGTGAGCCAATTACTGTAGCTGATATAGAAGGCTTTCTTGATGAGTATGATCTAGAAGTTCGTCCTGGGGACGCAGTGCTGATTCGCACAGGCTGGATAAGATATTTTTGGGAAGATCCTGAAAAGTTTATGGAATCCGAACCTGGTATTACAAAAGAAGTTGCAAAGTGGCTTTATGACCAGCGAGTTGTGCTAGTGGGTACTGACCAATGGGCTACTGAAGTTCTGCCTTCAGAAGATCCTAATGAAGTATTTCCGGTTCACCAGGATCTACTTACAAGGTATGGCATTCATCTTGGGCAAAATTTAGTTCTTGATGAACTTGCAGAAGATAAGGTTTATGAATCCATGTTCATTTTTACCTGCCCCAAGATAACAGGTACAACCCAGGGAATTGGACAGCCCATTGCTATAAAATAAGTCCCTTGATTATTTTTATGAGGAAAATAAAGGTGCTTGAGCTTTAAGCGAACTATTGTCTTTAACTTCAGTAAGCACAAAGAGTTTTAGCACAATATTGAATTAAACATGTAAAAAAATATGTCATATGAAATTGTTTTGATTTGATGTTAAGGAATAAACAGGATAGGGATAATTTTGGTAAAGATGTTTAAGTGTATAGATTATAAATAATAAAAACTAGGAGGAATAAAAAATGATTCGCACATCAGAAGATTATTTTCAAAGTTTAAAGGAATTAAAAACGCCCATCTGGGCCTTTGGGGAAAAGATCGATGATATACCAGATTATCCATTATTTAGACCCCACGTCAATGCTGTTGCCAAAACATATGAACTATCTATGGACCCGCAACATGAAGATTTAATGAACACCATATCACACTTAACTGGTGAAAAAATAAGCAGGTTTAATCACATTCACCAAAGTAGGGAGGACCTGCTTAAAAAAGTAAAAATGCTACGCATGATTAACCAGCAAACAGCTTGCTGTATTCAGCGTTGTGCCGGGATGGATGCGATGAATGCTACGTATACAGTAACATACGAAATTGATCAAAAGCATGGCACATCTTACCACGAGAAATTTAAAAAATTTGTAGAAAAATTACAAAAAGAAAATCTAGTAACTATTGGAGCAATGACAGATGTTAAAGGAGACCGCAGCAGAAAGCCAAGTAAACAAACTGATCCAGATATGTTTGTCCACGTTGTTGAGGAACGAGACGACGGTATAATTGTTCGTGGGGCCAAGGCTCATTTGACCGGAGTGACCGGTGCACACCAAGTGCTGGTTTTCCCCACAGAGAATATGGGAGAAGAAGATAAAGATTATGCTGTAGTATTCTCTATGCCTGTTAACACAGCTGGAGTCACTTATATTTTTGGAAGGCAGACCAATGACACTCGCAAAATGGAAGAAGGCGACATGGATAAAGGCAACGCACAGTTTGCCATGGTTGGTGGCGAATGTCTAGCTGTATTCGATGATGTGTTTGTTCCGTGGGAAAACGTCTACATGTACAAAGAATATGAATTCGCAGGATTGTTTGTAGAACGGTTCGCCTCAGCGCACAGACAGAATTACGGTGCCTGCAAAGGTGGTATTGCCGATGTCATTATGGGTGCAGCGTATAATATTGTAAAATATAACGGTGTAGAAAAGGCCTCTCACATTCGGGACAAATTTGCAGAAATGATTCACTTAACAGAAACACTATATTCAGGTTCTATTGCCTGCTCCAGTGAAGGGCGTCCAACAGCCTCTGGAGCTTTTGTTCCTGATACCATGTTAGCCAACGCTACAAAATTAAATACAACACGTTTCGTCTATGAAATTGGACGTCTTTCTCACGATATTTGTGGTGGGTTTTTAGCTACAATGCCTTCGGAAAAGGATTTTCGTCATCCTGAACTGCATCCTTTAATCGACAAATATCTTAAGGGAGTAGATGGAATTACCACTGAGCAAAAAATGCGCATGTTCCGCTTGGTAGAATCGCTTACCGGTGGTACTGCAGTAGTTGAAGCTATGCATGGTGCTGGTCCCCCACAAGCTCAAAGAATCATGATGCTGCGTGGTGCCAATCTCCCCATGAAAGGAAAACTTGCAGATAACATTGCCGGTGTAAACAACGAAGAATAATATATCATATTCATATCTGAAAGGGGAGTGACTTACTTGGAAGATGTTGTAATTGTTTCCGGTGCGAGAACACCCATAGGAGATTTTGGAGGTTCCCTACGCAGCATTTTGCCGCATCAACTTGCAATAATAGTTGTCCAGGAAGTACTAAAGCGTGCCAGATTAGATGCTGAAGTGGTGGAAGAAGTAATTTTGGGCAATTGTTTGCAACGTAGTGACGAACCTAACCTGGCTAGAGTTGTTTCCTTGCTTGCAGGGATGCCTAAAGAAACAACAGGTTTTACCATTCAGAGTCAGTGCAGTTCAGCAATGCAGGCCATTGTATCTGGAATACAGGAAATAAAGCTAGGAGATGCTGAAATAGTCGTTGCTGGAGGCGTGGAATCAATGAGCAGCGCCCCATACGTCTTGAAAGATGCTCGTTGGGGAGCTCGTCTGCAACACAAAGAAATGACCGATTCTCTTTGGGAGCTGCTGATGGACCCAATCCATAAGATTATGATGGGAGAAACAGCTGAAAATTTAGCAGTTAAGCATGAAATAACTAGAGAAGAGCAAGATGAGATAGCTTTTCGCAGTCATAAAAATGCTTCTCAAGCCATACAAAAAGGCAAGTTCAAAGATGAGATCGTGCCTGTGCCTGTTCCTCAGCGAAAAGGTGATCCTGTCTTCGTTGATACCGATGAACATCCGCGATCTGATATCACCATCGAGGACTTAGCGTCCTTGAAGCCTGTTTTTAAAAAAGGAGGAACAGTAACAGCAGGTAATTCATCCGGGCTTAATGACGGGGCGGCGGCTGTAGTTTTAATGAGTGCTAAAAAGGCAGACTTTTTGGGTATTCAACCGCTAGCGCGAATTGTATCCTACGCTTGGGCTGGAGTAGAGCCGGAATTAATGGGTTATGGTCCTGTACCAGCGACACATAAGGTACTAAAAAAAGCCGGCTTGAAATTAGAAGATATGGAGTTAATTGAATTAAACGAAGCATTTGCAGCCCAGTATTTGGCTTGTGAAAAACTGTTGGGTTTAAATCGAGAGATAACCAATGTTAATGGCAGCGGTGTTGCCTTAGGTCATCCTGTGGGCTGTACAGGTGCACGCATTGTGGTGACATTATTACATGAAATGGCCCGCAGGGATTTAAAAACAGGATTAGCTTCGCTTTGTGTTGGCGGTGGAATGGGAATGTCCATGATTCTGGAAAGAATTTAATTAATAAAATACTGGAAACATGCCGACTTCTCATTTTTAGTCGGCATGTTTCTACAAAAGGAGAGTTTCTTAGTGGATATTAAAAAAGTGGGAGTTCTTGGCAGTGGTTCTATGGGAAACGGCATTGCTCAGGTTGCCGCGCAAGCCGGTTATGACGTGATTATGCAAGATATTAAAGAGGAATTAGCTGTTAAGGGTTTTAAAATAATACAGAAAAACATAAACCGTGATGTAGAAAAAGGCAGAAAAACGGCAGAAGAAGCTGAAAGCATTCTTTCCCGGATAAAAACAACAGCAGCAATGGAAGATTTAGCAGATATGGATATGGTTATAGAAGCGATTTTTGAGCGTATGGAAGTAAAAAAAGAGGCTTATGCCAGACTGGATAAAGTATGCAAACCGGAAACATATTTTGCCTCGAACACTTCGGGCTTAAGCATCACAGAGATAGCATCGGCTACTGAAAGGTCAGAAAAAGTAGTTGGTATGCATTTTTTCAACCCGGTTCCATTGATGAAACTTGTAGAAGTAATTCGTGGAATTAACACATCGGAGGAGACTTTTGAGTTGGCCATAGGAGTTACCAGAAAGCTAGGTAAAGAACCTATAGCGGTTGAGGAAGCTCCTCTTTTTGCAGTGAACCGCATATTGGTTCCCATGATTAATGAAGCAATCTTTGTGCTTATGGAGGGTGTTGCCAGTGCTGAGGACATTGATAAAGGGATGAAGCTTGGAGCTAACCATCCTATTGGACCTATTGCTCTTGCAGATTTAATTGGCCTAGATACTCTGCTCATGGTAATGGAGACTCTTTACAATGAAACAGCTGACTCTAAATATCGCCCATCTCCTCTTTTACGTAAGCTTGTTCGCGCGGGACACTTTGGTCGTAAAACCGGCAAGGGTTTTTATGAATACACTTAATAGAGGAGGCTAAGTCGATGACATACGAAACATTGAATTATACTGTTAAAGGCAAGGTTGCGCTTATTCAGTTAAATAGGCCGGAATCAATGAATGCGCTGGAAGACAAACTAATGGCTGAATTAATGTATGTTACGAATGTAGTTGAAAAGGAAGAAGATATTGGAGCTGTTGTGCTTACAGGTTCAGGGAAAGCTTTTTGCGCAGGAGGTGATTTGCGTCGTCTGGAAGAAGGATTTTCTCCTCTGGAGGGTTATGATTATATAAAAGATTTTCACCCTTGGCTTATCAAATTTTCCAGGTTGGAAAAACCGGTAATCGCTGCTGTGAATGGATTTGCAGTAGGGGCAGGATTTTGTATATCTTTATCTTGTGATATTGTGTTAGCTTCGAAAGAAGCCATATTTGCTCAATCTTTTGTTAATGTAGGGTTAATACCTGACCTTGGGGGATTATATTTTTTGCCCAGACTGGTAGGCTTACAAAAAGCCAAGGAGTTAGTATTTACCGGGGAAAAAATTAGTGCGGAAGAAGCCAAGGAACTGGGAATAGTGAATAAAATTTTACCTGGTGATCAATTACTGGGAGAAGCCGAGGCACTTGCCCAGAAACTGGCTAAAGGACCCAGGGTAGCCCACCGCTTGGCGAAACAGATCATTAACCAGAGCCTTGAACTGAGCCTTGAAGAATTGTTATCACTAGAAGCCAATGCACAGTCTCTTTGCTTCCAAACGGAAGATCATTCGGAAGCTGTAAAAGCTTTTTTAGAAAAGAGAAAACCTGTTTTCAAAGGGAAGTAAGGGATGGTTAGATGATGTTAACACTAAATAACGAAGGGAAAAATAAAATATTTGAAGGGATTCGAGTATTAGATTTTACCAGGGTGTTGGCTGGTCCATACTGCACCCGTTTGTTGGCAGACATGGGTGCGGAAGTAATAAAAGTTGAACAGCCTGGCATTGGAGATGATGCCCGACACTTTCCTTATTATTTAGATCAAGGTGATACAGGATACTATTTACAGCAGAACTGTGGCAAAAAAAGTATTAGTTTGGATATGAAAAAAAAAGAAACAATTGAAATACTAAAAAAATTGGTTGTTGTAAGTGATATTGTAGTTGAAAATTTTAGGCCCGGGGTTATGGCTAAATATGGTCTGGATTATAATAGTTTGAGATTGCGCAAAAAAGACCTGATCATGTGTTCAATTTCTGCTTTTGGTCAAACAGGCCCTTATTCTCCATTTGTTGGTAATGATTTGACTACTCAAGCTATGAGTGGGTTTATGGATATGACAGGACACCCCGATGGTCCACCGACCCAAGTAGGAACCAGCATTGGTGATACAATTGCTGGTTCTCATGCTTTTGGCGCGATTGCTTCTGCGCTGTATCGAAGGGAGCGAACAGGGGAAGGAGAATATATAGATATCGCTATGTTGGATTGTATGTTTTCCCAGTTTGAAATTGCCATACAGAGTTATATTCTTAGCAATGGGGAGATCAAACCAAGAAGATTTGGCAGTCACCATCCAACTGTTGTACCACTTGGCGCATATGAAGCAAAAGATGGTTGGATAATCGTAGGAGTCTTTAATGATAGCACTTGGAACCGGTTAGCTGAAACAATGGGCCAAACAGAACTCATAGATGATCCAAGATTTATGGGCAATACAGCACGTGCTGAGAACAAGAATACGGTTATCAAAATTATACAAGAATGGATAAAGAATTTGACAGTAAAACAGGCTCTTGATGTTTTAAGAGAAGCACGTGTTTTAACTGCTCCAGTACTTTCAATACAGGAATTAGTAAATGACCCGCAAATAAGAGCTAGAGAAATGCTGGTTCAAGTAGAACATCGTAAATTAGGCTCAGTTGAAATAATTAATTCGCCTATCAAGCTTACGAATACAGAAGCTTGTGTTTCGGGAAGAGCGGCATTACTAGGTGAACACAACCACGAAATCTTAGAATTATTGGGTCATTCAATTGATGAAATTAACTTGTTAAGAGAAAATAAAGTGACTTACGAAGATCTTTGATTGCAGAGATTATTTTTGGGTTTTAAAAGAAAGGAGGTAATACTTGGCTTCCGTGAAGCACGGAAGCCCAAGTTATGGATAATGTTTAAAGATGAAAAGCTAAAGCAGATCGAAGCAGGCAAGGAAAAGTGGGAACAAGAGACCCGTCCCAAGTTTAAGGACCGGCCCGCGAAATTTGTCACGGTTTCCAGCAAGCCCCTGAACGAACTCTATACCCCCCTGGATATTCAAGACCTGGACTACGAGCAAGACCTGGGCTTTCCCGGCGAATATCCCTATACCCGCGGGGTGCAGGGGAACATGTATCGCGGCCGCATCTGGACCATGCGGCAGTTTTCCGGTTTTGGCACGGCGAAAGAGACCAACGAGCGCTACAAGTACCTCTTAAAACACGGCCAGACCGGGTTAAGTGTTGCCTTTGACATGCCCACGATCATGGGCTACGATTCGGACCATCCCCGCGCCCTGGGGGAGGTGGGCCGCTGCGGGGTGGCCATCGACTCCCTGGCCGACATGGAAGTCCTGTTCGACGGCA
>PWUG01000052.1 GCA_003562605.1 Syntrophomonadaceae bacterium
CTTATATCTGCTACAACTGAACCTGCTTGAACGCTCACTGCGTCACCACCTTTAAACCTTTAAGTGTCCGCTATCTTCCCGCCTGCATAAACCTTTAATCTGCGAACACCACCGCTATCTTTCTTCTCCTGCGGAGGACGGTAATTAATAGGCTCCATAGCTTGCCTGTTATAGCGAACTGTAAGCCTCTGCAACCCTTCCCCGCCCACATTTGACGCCCTCTGAATCCGGAGAAATTCCAAATAGTTTTCTGCCTCTCTTTTTTTAATCCACTTGCGAAGCTCTAACGCTTCATCAATGTAAACTGTTTCCAGTATCTCTGCCTTGCTCCACCCGTAAGCCCCCGCAAGCTCATCAATCAAAAATACCAGCCAGTCATCTATTGAGCCTTTTTGTTCTTCGTTTTTGCTTTTGGAGCATTCAGAGTTTGGTGATTCTGAATCAGCTTGTTCAGTTGCCGCGTCATCATTCCCTGATAATGCCCCTTTATGCCGAAAAAATTGTTCACTTCAACAACCGCCATAGCTACCTGCGATGCTTCATCAAGGTCCATCATCTCCAACTCTGATTTATCCACCCCGGAAGCTAACGAAAGCAAATTAATTAGATCTTGCCAGTGTTTGGTGAGTATTTTAGGTATTTCTAAAAAGAAGTCAACCACCGGGTCTTCAGTATCTGGTAAGTTTTCTTCCTTGACCTTTCCACCAAACAATAGATGAGCAATTTCAGAAACAGTCTGCGGAATTTCTTCTGCATCTTTAAAAAACTGCGAATATCTGCCAAGTGGCATTTTCGTAACAATGGCAGTTTTTTCTTCTTCCCCTGCCATGTCAGTGTATTTAACTTCGATTCTTTTCGGTAGACTCTTACTCACTGCTTCACCCCCTATTTAATAATAGCGCGGAGGTTAAACCGCGCCATTATTATTAATCCTCATTAAGTCGTCAGCGCTACAGCTTCTGTCAGGTTAGCGCCATCGACCGTCGCCACGCCCTGTGCGGTATTGTAACCCGTCGCGACAACTGTATAGTAATAATCGCCGTCAGGCACAACGTAAACAGCTTCCCCGCCAACGCCAGTTTTCTTTAAAGTGCTTAGTCCGTGAATGGATATTTCCGCTCCTGCAACAGGATCTGTCGTAACGCTGTCAGTCACCGCAAAAGTGAGATCCCATAGAGCCGGGTCAGCAGAGGGGTCTCCAATCGCATAATAGTTGCCTGCTTTAGTTGGGTCAGCGCCTGTTTTCGGGTAAGCTATGAATTCGACATTATAAACCCGCTCATTGTCAAAGTCATAACCAAGCTCTATTGAAGATATGTTACCAGCCATGAAAATTGTGACATCTTCACTGTCATCGGTAGCATCAACAGGGCGCAGGAAAAGTTCCCTTGCCTTTGCCCTCATCGAAGAACCAATAGCAGTGTCAGTCAGTTTTTCATCACCGCCATCTTCAACGTGATCCAAGAACCCGGCAACCTCTTTCAGGGTATTAAAATCGGTCTTTGCCATCGGCACGGTAACCTTAACATCCCAGCCCATAACCCTGTGATCTACCGGACCTGAGCCCCATTGATCCACTTTAATTTCCTTGGTCATGGGAGTAATAGATACTGTTACCCCGCCTATCGTTTCGTTAATCTGGAAAGCACCGTAAGTTAACAAACATGGTCCCAACTTGATATCATCGAATGTACCTGGCATTTCTACACTTCCTTTCTTTTAACTTAATCTTACTCTGAAGCTAATGTTTAGACTTACTTCTGCCCGGTTCTTTTCGTCCGGACTTATATCAATCGGCATCTGAGAAGCGTTACTGGTCGAAACGTAATACTGCTCCCCTGCCGTCACCCCGACAATGTAATTATGACGAGGCTTCCAGTTTGCTGTTTTCACCTCACCGTGGTAAAGTTTGAAAATCTCCATCGCCTTTGCATGAGCATCAGGAAATCTTATATCCCTGACAAGGAACTGAATTTGGTGAACTTGTACTGGAATATACTTGCTTGGTGGCGGACCGCCGGTTGATTTAATTAACATGCAAGCGTCTGGTGCATCTGCTGGATAAAGGCTACCAAACAAGTCAACCCCGAAAGTCGCTATGTTCTCTTTTTCAAGATCCTCGATCAAGGCATCAATGAACATTAGTCTTCACTACTTTCAGCAGACTTTTCTTCCTCTTTTGCCTTTTCTTCTTTTTCCGCTTTATTTGCCTGCCATTTAGCTGATCTTAGTTTAGTCTTTTTTGCGCATTCTGGGCAAGTGCTATGATCAACGCTTAAAAACTGAGTCTTACATTTCCGGCATATACTTTTAGTTTGAATCTTGCTTTTAAATTCCACGTTATCACCTCAATCCAGTATTGGAGATTGCCTCCGCCCACTCTCTGAAATACCTTTGCGAGTATTTCAAAAGAGGCTGCTCTAAATATTTTCTACCAACCATCATGCCGTCAACAGAAGGCTTCCCTCTTGAAATAGGTCCAAGGTTGTAAACTGATTCGTGCATTCTTATTGCGTACGGCAACCCCCTGAAACCTACCTCAATTCTAATTTCACGTTTCACAATATCCCTAACCACCGGGTCTACGGTCCCCGACCCTTCAAGATCGCCAACCAATTTAGGGGCAAGTCGTTGAGCGGTGTCTCTTAAGTGCTCTCCTGATTTAGCCACTTCCCCTTCAATCACCTGAATAACATCTTCTTCCCAGCGAGAGAGTGCAGTTGATAGTTCTTCAATTCCTTCAAATTTTACTTCAATCATTTAGGACACCACCGATTCAACATAAACTTTACGATGCCCAATTTCCCCATACACAGAAGGCGGGGTCCCCGCATTGAGAACACGATATGATTTTCCCTCATAAACAAAAACATCGTTTTCTTTTGGGCTGATTAATAACGGCGTTTTAATGTCGGCCTCGGACATTCTTTCTTCTCCGTTAGCCGCTTTAATCAAACGCTGTTTAGCACTCCACCAAACCTTCAAGGTCACGGGGGATTCATATTGAGGAGCCCCCCAACCGTCAGATTTAATAAATGCCTTAAAAACAGCTGTCTGCTGAAAAGCCCAATCAATATTCATCGTATGTGCCCCATCCTTCTATGAATATAACCGCCAAGCAATGCAACGGCATCTGGGGAAATGACTTTACCGGGTTTTTCATCATAATACCATTCAGAAGCACCAGCAACCCCTCGTTGTTTAACTCCCGTGGCTTGAGCTTTTACACGTTCCCTATCTGCAGCAGTCATTGAAAGCAGTAATAATATCTGCTCCCCAACTGCTGCAATAAGTAGCACGCGAGGAGTATCAGGGCTGTAATTGAGAGTGCTAATGTCCCTTGATGCATGGACAACCGCTTTCTGCTTTGTTGCAGAAGAAGCATTATCCCATACATCCGAGTATAGATGGTTGTCAAAAACCTGCTGCACTTCACTCACTGTAACATTAAGCATTGTCAATCTCCTTTCCTGAATGAGGTGGGCGAGGAGTACCCCGCCCGCCACTATTAAGGAAGTGACTATCAGTCGATAACCTGTGCTTGGAATACCTGGTCTGCGCCCGGGAAGGTGGGCAGCGAAGTTGCTGCTGCCTTAGTCCAGATTATTGGAGGCTCACCTTCATGGTAAACAGAAGCGTAAATGCCTGCAATATTTCTGGCTTCAACTTCATCATCCACCAGCGCTTCAGCAGTCGGACCAAGCAGGGTGTCACCAAGCTTGGTAGGAGGCAGAAGCACAAACATGTTATTAGCAAAATACCTGTTCGTGGTGAAAGTGCCATCTTCCGCCTGAGTCCTATACCGCTTGTTATAGGTACCAACAACCGGGAGATCCATGGTCTGCAATAAACGGTTGATTTCCTGCATGGTTACCGGCCTATTATCATTTGTCGGTCCCCAGATAGCATCTCGGATAGTCTGATCAGAAATCATCAAGGCCTGAACCGTGTTAGAAGTCAAAGCCCTTGTTGGACGAACGCCAGTATTATCTTCAATGGTGTCAGTCCATGTCTGGATATCGCCGAGAATGTCGCGGGTTGCCGCTTCACTCCAACGATCGTTGCCCCCCAAAGTATCTTGATGAGCAGCTGGAACCCCATAGTCAACATTCAAGGTAATGCCGTTTTCGTTCAAAGCGATTGCCCCAGCTGTCAGGGCGGTCATCCTGAGCGCCTCAATCCGGGTGTAAACCGAAGATACCATGTTGGCAATATCGTTATACAGCTCATTACGAACTATATCAACATCGCCAGCGCCTTCCCGCTTGAGAGCCAGCATATTACGCTCATCAAGATAAATCTTACGCTTGATGGGCGGGATTTCACCGCTCACTTTTGTAGCGCCTTCCCTGCTTGCTATTTGCGCTTCAGCATTGAAAGCCTGCACCGATGCCGAGACATCTATCAGATTCTGGTCAAGCCAGTATTCAAAGCTGAGTTCGCTCGTAGGCAGAACAGGGAAAAATAGCGGTCCCATGTGTCCTTCTTCTGCAATGTTCCGAGCGTAAGAAAGAACTTTTTTCCTTGAGAATTCTTTAAGTAACGGATGCATTTATATTCAACTCCTTCATTCAAATTATCAAAGCTTAACTGGTCGCTACAAACTTGATACCATTCGAGATTAAAAGGGCTCGGGAAGCGGCATCGCTGAACGGCAGTCGGTCAGTTAATACGCGGCCATGGTCAAGTGCCCCACCAGCAGCATTACCGTCCTGAATGTCCACATCCTGCCAAAGTAAAACTACATCGTTGGCGGCGGAGATATTCTCAGTAATTGCATCAGCCCCACCGTCAAGGCTCTGAATGTCATGCGCTTCCATAATTCCGGTTCCATTAGATGCATCCGGGTGAACTGCCGCGGTAACAAGAGCGGAAGCGGCAGTATCACCATTGATAGCACCGACCACTTCATCGACATCCGATGTTACAGCCCCGCCAGTTGCGGCAAGGGTAACTTCGATCTTGTTGCCGATAACGTTCACGCTGATCACCCCGGAAATTGCACCGGGATCGACAATCCCCACGCGAATATCGTTGCCAGCGGCGCCTGCGGTATCAGCAGTAATTCTAATAGCTTCGTTGGCCGCTGGATCCCCGATATCAAGTACGGCGGCAACAGCCGCTTCGTCAGGTGTATAAACTCGCCACAATCCACCGGCACCGTTCTGCCCAATAACTGAACCAGCCAGAACTACATGCCTGCCATCCTGCAGGATAACCTGCCCTTGGGATTCAATTCTATTATCCCGGCAAAAGGTAGAATCAAGCGTCACGCCACCTCGAACAAGATGTTTATGTGCGCTGTCAAGAAATGGAACATTGCCGCCGAATGTTTCTGTTCTTATCCGTAAATCCATTAGTTTTCAACTCCTTCAAATTATTCACTACTCAGACCCTACTCAGACCAAGGATTTAGTACGCCTTTGCCAATACTAACTTGTTGGCGCTTTGCATATTCCTCAGCCAGCTTCTTGCCTTCTTCTTCTTCTGAAAGCCCACCTGCTCCGTCACTACCTGAATTAAATGAGCCCCCACCTGCTTGTGAACCTGCCTTGCCAGTAAGGTGTGGTTTAGCCTTAGCAAGAGCTTTTACTGCATCTTCCGCCCCTGTCACATTGCCTTCCTCGTCCACCTGAATTTCAGAGCGGTTTGCAAGAGCCACGGCATCTTGTGGATCAACGAATTTCAACTGCGCTGCAAATACCTTTAACTCAGCATTAACAAGTTTCTGATTTGCTTTCTCCACGTTATCCTGCCTTTCCTGCTCAAGCTTATCAGCTCTGGCCTTCTCTTTTTCAAGCTCGGTCTTATTCTTTTCTTCAGCTTCCTTTGCTGTCTTGGCGGCTTGTTGCATGGTTTCGACCGACTCAAAACCTAATTCCTCCGCCACCTTCTTCAGCTTTGAATCTGCGCCTTGATTAATTCGAGCCATCAATGCAGACTCAGTTGGAAATGATGCAAACGGTTCATCCTTCTTTTTATCCCCTTCATCTTTAGGAGGAGGATCATCTTTTGGTGGATCGTCTTTCTTTTTGCCTTCATCCCCGGACTCCCCACCACCGTCTGCAAATAATGCAGGGAACGGATACAGCTTGCTCTTAAACATTTTCACCTTACTCAACCTCCGATAATTTTGTATTGCGGCTTCGTTACCGCTGCCGGTATTTATATTGCGCCTTGCCCGTTGGCGCTGCCGGATCTCATCCGTTACTTGATAGTCTTAACTGGTCTAATCTTTTTACCAAACCAACTACGAGAAGAGTCGGGCGGCACTTTATGTTTAGCCCGGGGCACTTCTGGTATGATTGGAGCTTTTTCAGTTTCAACAAGTGGTATCTCAGGAATCCCCTTATAAGGCCCGGCGCTTTTCTTATGCGCAAGAATCTTGCCTGAGACCTTATCGATCTTTGTGTATTTACCAGTCTTCGGATTTTTAATTTGTACTAATTCAGTATCCATATCCAAACCCCCATATTCAATGTCGTGAAAGTCCAGCCAATAAACCTGCTCTGCCTCTTCATCGTAGGAGACGTTCGGCTGTTTGCGTTCGTCTTTCGGGTGTGTAAACACATAACCGAGAAGCTTTACGTTCTTTAAAAATCTATCAATCTTTGGTAGTGCATAAAGATACCAAGCTTCTATTGGCATTGTTTCATACGGCCCACACCACTCACCCGGAGCTTTGGGACTAACCAGCTTCCCATCTTCATATCGGCATGGAAGGACTTCTTCAAACACCTCTGAAAGCTGATTCTGCAACCGGGCAATTTCCTTCAACCGAGCTGTACTTATTGAAAGCTCAGGTGAAATATTACGCGGCTCTTTTATAACGTACGTGTCAAAGATCGTTACTTTAAAATACGATCCAAGCTTGATCACTTCGGCGCTCTTCCTGTCGCATCTGGTCTTTGCGTTTTAAGCTGGTAAGCCGGAGTGCGTGGTCGTGGCAGTGGGCGGACATTGCCCATCGGCCACACTCTATTGGGTTGGTGCTTTGCTTCGTTGCCGTTTTCTTCTTCCATCGCTCCTACCCCTCCTTAATTAGATTACTGATTCAAACCTAATACCATTATCACCAGGGTATGGTGTTTTATGGTCATGTCCGCCTTCCCATATTTCGTGTGGTCTTCGGTTTCTTTGTAATAGTCTTCCCCGCTTGCCTGTAAGCCGCCTGCAACTCTTTATACCGGGCTGAGTTAGCCGCCTTGCTTCTGGCAAAACTCTGAATTGTCCCCGCCTTATCAGCACCAAGCCTACTGATGTACCGCGAATGTTGATTGCGCAGGTCTGATAATTTCTGGTTCTTGCGCTGTAATCCTTTATATGCATTTTTCTCTGATAAACTCCTGTTATCTTCAAACGGCCTATTTGA
>PWUG01000042.1 GCA_003562605.1 Syntrophomonadaceae bacterium
CCGGGCTTGTTTTTTTGAGCAATTCCATGGTTGAGGCTGTATCATAAGTTTATCCCAGGATACGAATATCCCCATAAGTAGACAGCATGGTAATAATCCCCTGGCGGACAACAGGATGATCATCAGTCACAACTACATGAATTTTGTCCACGTTGCTCACCATCCAACATCTCTCTCTTGCGTAATTAATGTACGAATATTTTAACATATCAGGATATAGACGTATGTGATTACTATAATACAAATTTACTATCCCTTCGGGCCAACTCCCGAAGGGATAGTAAAGCTGGAGGGGGATAGCTTGAGTATTCGTATAAAAAACGTTAACTGAAGAAAAATCGATGGCGCCGTCCCCCCGATGCTTTTTCATTGTCCTTATTTTGTCTTAAAACTACCCTTTGATCTTTTCGAAGACATGAGCAGCCCGCAGAACTGTTTCATCTTCTCCAAACTTTCCGATAATCATCATACCCACGGGCAAGCCGCTCGACATGCCACAAGGAACGTTCATGGCCGGGTGCCCTGTAACATTGAAGGGTGCGGTATTTGGAATCATCTCCAACGCTCTAGATACATACTCTCCGAGACTGCAGTCTGTTGCTGGAATAGGTGTTGCCTTCAATGGCAATGTCGGCATGACTAATACATCGTATTTATTTAGCGCATCATCATAAGCCTGCTTCAGGGATCTGGACAAATTCTGGGCTTTTGCGTAGTATTTACCCTGATAGTTATCTAACATGTATTGCCCGAGTAAAACTACCAGTTTAACCGTTTCAGAAAAATCGTTGGCGCGGGCAACCCTCGATTGGCCGTAGGTATCCAAGAGCTGGGTAGTATAAAAGCCTTTCCAGTTGGTACCCATGGAGTTTCCTGTAATCATTAAAGCCGTTGCACCGTCAGTAGCGATGGGGTTCCAGATATGCACCCCATCCCGGTGGAAGGGGATGGATACTTCTTCAACCATCGCCCCAGCTTTTGTGAAAGAATAGGCCGCCTCTCTCACCATTTCATCTACATCCTCCTCGGAAAGCCCTTCCCAGCCAAATCCTTCCTTGACAATCCCAACTTTTAGCTTGCTTTCACCTGTTGCCAGCAGTTTCTTATAGGGCTTGACCGCTAAACCTGTTTGGCGAGGATCTAAACCGTCTACACCCGCAATTACTTCCAGCAAGAGTGCCGCATCTTCAACATTCTTGGTAATTGGGCCGGTATGGTCGATGGTTAATTCAATGGGGAATATGCCAGTGTACGGGACTAGCCCATAAGTAGGCTTAAGACCGTAAACACCGCACCAGCAGCTGGGGATACGGATGGATCCCCCCTGGTCACCCCCGATTGCCATGTCTACTTCGTCTGCTGCGACAAGCGCTGCTGATCCACTAGAAGAACCACCGGACGAATGGGCTGTGTTATGGGGATTCAAGACCGCTCCCGTTGCACAAGTAAAACAGCTTCCAGAGAAACATAAATCCTCACTCACCGCTTTTCCTACAATTTCCCCTCCGGCATCAAGGATTCGTGTTACGATAGTTGCATCAATACTGGGCACGAAGCCTTCTAATACTTTGGAGCCATTCATCATGGGTACTCCAGCAAGACAAATATTATCTTTTAATACGACTTTCTTCCCCAGCAGTTTACCTTTATCGCTTCCCCGAACAGAGGTCTTGTAATACCAGGCATTGTACTTGTTTTCCTCAGGGCCTGGACGGTATCCGGGTGACCTGGGATACTTCACTGGCAACGTAGGCTCCACGAGCTGATCCACTCGTTCATAAGATCCCAGTGCACCAGCTATGATCGTGCGAAATGATTCTAACCGCTCGGGTGACAAATCCAGATAAAAACTCTCTGCAATCTGCTGTAACCGTTCAATACTCGGTATCTGGATTGGCATGTCATTCCCTCCTTGAAATTTCGACTTGCATAACCTCAGTTTTACCTTACCATAAACCAGTAAACATCAATATACCGGGGATCCAGGCTGTTATAACACCTACAGGAACCATGAAATACTTCAGTTTATTCATGACCGTAACTTTACCCAGGCCCAAAATTACCCAGAACAAAAACCACATAATTCCCCAAGTTACCCAGATGAGACCAAACCGCCAGTCACCGGCCATAAAATTCTGATATGCTACGACCGGTGTAACCAGGCTAACCCATAAGCAATACCACCCCAGCCCTCTGGCATCCGTTCCAAGCAGGTAGTTTAATCCCAGGAATAAATAAGTAAAAGCAAAGAGAAGTACTTGCGCGCCAAACCAGGCCGTGCCTCCATCCAAAATGTTTGCTCTAAACAAGTTAATAACCCAAATGAACATGAGCCCGGCAATAACCAGGTTCCAAACCCCTGCTTCCTTGGTGCCTAACAAATTCAAGGCATGGAAGCCGTTTAACATAAAAATCCAGCCCACATAGAACAACAGAAATGCAACATACAGATCTGGATCCATTCACTCACTCCCTTTACAATAATGTCATACTTTCACGCTACCCCAATAAGATAGAGATCCACATCCTTCAATGATGCTGAAACCGACAAATATAGTTAGCGAAATGTTTGTTTATTCCTTGATGGAACCCATGAAATTAGCCGGAATTCAGCTCCCAAATTACTGTGATGCCCAAATTATGAAAATGGCTGGCTAAGCAACAGCTAATTTAAACTGAGCCTTTAGAAAATATATTACAGGCGGTCTTTTCAGGTATAGCTTGCATATCTTGCAAATCAAGAATAACCTTCTTCGTATCCGCTAAACAAAAACATCTTCCGATAGATGCGTTCTTTATCTACAATTATTGCAAGCAAATGGCTTGTGCACAGGTTACCAGCTGTATGGTGAGGGCTTTTCCTGCGTTCCAAGCATCTCATCATAATAGTCGGTGCGGCGGTCCCGCAAGGGAGCATTCAGTTCACTCCAGGTTTTTCCTCTTCTGGCATCAGAAATGTTGCAATCCGCGTACAATATTTCTTCTTTATCCCCGCTGGCCGGTCCGGCTATGGGCCAACCAAGCTGATTCACAATAATACTATGCCCGATAAACGGTTGTCCTCGCTCGGTGCCGATCCTACAGGCAGCTACAACAAATATACTGTTGCTGTGCGCTCCTGTCATACATAGATAGTTTGCCATTGGATACAGATTTTCAGGTTGGCCCACAATAGGAATCCAGTTTGTATTATTACACACAATGTCTGCACCGTTCAGCGCACACAACCTCCAGGACTCCGGAAACCAATTATCATAGCAGTTGACCATTGCTATGCGGCCGATTGGAGTATAATACACCGGGTAGCCCAGGTTGCCCGGTTCAAAGAACATTTTCTCGTTGTGCCAAAGGTGGACTTTCCTAAACTTGCCTATATAGCCGTCTGGCCCGACTAAAATGCATGAGTTGTAGAGCTTGTCTTCATCGATTTCTGCTATTCCCGATGAGATATATACTTCCCTTTCCCGGGCTGTCTCAATCCATTTATTCGTTGTATCTCCTCCGGGTATTGGCTCTGCCAGAGAAAAGGCTTCCTTTCTAGTTTCAAAAGTGTACCCGCTGTTGGACAATTCAGGTAAAACAACCAACTTTGCGTTATTGTCTGCCGCTTCATTTATAAATTCAATCCCTCTTTTAACATTTTTCTCTTTTTTGCCCACTACTGGCTCCATCTGAACAGCTGCTACTCTTATTGTCAGCTCTCTTTTATCACTCACTATTCTTCATTCCTCCTCTTTAAAATTTATATTTCCTTTGATCATTATCTTTAATTGACGAACCCTCCTTTCCCAAAAACCTAATCCAAGAATGATCACTCGATTGAGAATATCTAGTTAATAATATTAATATTTTGAATTGCAATAATAATACCATTTTTATTAAAGACGATTATTAAGGCTCTTACTTAGATATGGAAATTAATTGAAAGCAGCAGTGTGTTACAAAAAGGGACAGATTTGTTCTAAAGTGTTAACCTCTATGTAACAATAATGTTTAATTAAAAAATATAAAATGGATGTATTTTCTCAGGGATAAGGGAAAGTGCAAATAATATTCTCTGACTCACGCTATGGCAGGTTTAAGCGCATGTATGTAAATGTAAATTCTGCTGCTGCATAAAAAAAGAGCTACCAAGTATATATTCCTGATATCTCTTAATTGAACTAAAAAAGCACCTTTGTATGTTTTGTTCTAAAGTATATCAAATTTTTTTATCTTTCTGTACAAAGTAGTCCTGGAAATACCAAGAGCGCGGGCGGCTTTACTAAAATTATTTCCAGAAAATCTGATGGCAGTTATAATGGCATCTCTCTCGTTGTCCTCAAGAGAAGTAGATATTTGAGGGGCATTTAACGTATTATCTGTCTTACTATACAGGTATAAATCTAATATAAATAATAATTTTTCTGGTAAATGCTCGGGCAAAATAACACTTGATTTGCTCGCTACGAAAAAAGAGCGCTCCACAACATTCATTATTTCCCTTATGTTGCCTGGCCATGAATGATTTTTAAGTATTTCCAAAGTAGCGGAATCAAAATACTTGCTGGCACCGTGACTGGCGTTTAAGATTTGTAAAAAGTGTTTAGCCAGTATAATAATATCATTTCGTATCTCCCTCAACGGAGGAAGCTCAATCCAAAACACATTTAGTCTATAAAAAAGGTCGCTGCGAAAGGAACCTTTATAAGCTATTTCCTGGATCAAGTCACTGTTAGTTGCAGCAATAACTCGGACATTTATGGGTATCGGCCTGCTTCCTCCAACCCTATAAATTTCTTTTGTTTCTAGTGTCCTTAATAGACATGACTGCAAGTCTACCGGCATTTCACCAATTTCATCCAAAAAGAGAGTGCCTCCAGCGGCCAGCTCAAATTTTCCCCGTTTCCCACCCTTCAGGGCACCGGTAAAACTACCTTCTTCGTACCCAAAAAGCTCGCTGGCGATCAAATTGGGAGGAATTGCTGCACAGTCAACCGGGACATAAGGATAATTTTTCCGGGGGCTCTCTTCGTGAATGGCCTTAGCAAATAGCTCTTTCCCCGTACCGCTTTCACCCGTTATCAAAACACTGCTTGATGTTGCAGCAGCTATTTGGGCCAGCCGCACACTTTCCTTAAGCGCTTCGTCCTCTCCGATTATTGCACTAAAACCCCTTCCTTTACAGGTTATTTCTTTTAAAGAATGCCCCGTGGCTGAATTATTTACGGTAGCTTCATATCCTTCTGCGGAAATAGGTGGAACAGGACCTGGTGAAGTCCAGATAACTTCAATTATACCCTGAGAATTAATCCGTCCGATGCGCGACCATAAGCAAAGGTGCTGTGTTTGGGGATCCATTATCACCTTGCCTTGGGGCGCATCAAAAGACAAATCCTTAAGGGCTTCTTTAAGCTTTAAATTGCTCTTGGAAGCACGCATTAACCGTTCGAAACCAAGCGCCAGCAAATGGACAGCAATATAAGCTCCTTCCATGACACCGCAGATTGGTTCTCGTCCGAACTGTTTATAATAGTTCTCAATAAAATGTTTATTTTTCGTGCTATTAATAGTTTCAAAATAGCTCGAAGTGCAGTAATGTCCTTCAGCGTTTTCGGCGCCCATGATGGCGATTTCTCTTTCTGAAGTAATAGGACTAACGATGGGGCAAGATAAATCTTCGTTTTTGTATTGCTGATAAAATATCGGAACACTTTTGCCAACGAGGGTAGAAAATACAACTATTAAGGAACTAGAAGAAAATAGTTTTTTAGAAGACTTTAATTCATTTTGAAAATCCATGTAACCTAAAGGGAAATAATATTCACCTACAACCTCTCCCCCTGCCTTTTTAAGCCATTTTTTCACATAATCATTAGTGGAGTGAGGATATATGTAATCAGAACCAATCAAAAAGAAACGGCTGCCAAGGTTTTCAATAGACCATGAGAGCACACATTCCACCTGTTGATTTGGCACAGGGCCGCAGTAAAAAACTTGGGGGTGACATTCCCTGCCTTCATAAAGAGCGGGATATATTAATATTCCTCCCGAATGCTCCAATACAGGAAGAACAGCTTTGCGGCAAGCCGATGTATAACAACCCACGAGAACTTCAATCCCGTCAACCTCAATAAGCTTTCTTGCCTTTTCTGCAGCAGCCTTGGGATCAGACTGGATATCTTCTATTACTGGAAGGATGCTAAAGTTTTCATAATAGCTGTTAATCTCTTCTATCGCCAGGAGAGCTGCCTTATACTGCCCTTTTTCCACTAAAGATGTGGTTCCTGTTAAGGAAAACAATAAACCTATTTTAAGAACGGTGTTCACATCCTTACACCCTCTCTTTCTTAAACTGGGCTCTTGTTATTATAATCGAAAGATAATTGTTTAACTCTCTTTAAAACATAAGTTCAATACTAACGGGGAGCAGAGTGTCCACTTAGCTCTCACAAATTTGTGTTTTAGCTTAGATCTATGAATTAGCTGAGGTCTGACAAATATAAGTTAGCTGAAAGGAGTCGGAGAGTTCTGCCGCAGTGACTGTCATCTGTTCAGTTTAAATATCCCTGCGCTTCAATAGTGAATATAATGAAGTGCAGGGATAATAAAGCATTCCTTCTTCTAAAGAAATCTCCTCTATTAATGCATATGGCTGGTTAAACTAATATTTGTTGTTCAGCGAGGCTTTAAAACCGTGGCGATTATGAAGTAAGTGCAGTTGAGCAAACATTAAAACTATTCAATAACCGTCGTTTACATATTATATTCAATAAATTTTGCAATATTCCTTCACGTTTGCCAGGAAAAAGAAAGTCAAGTCCTTATAATTTTTAAAAGGCCCCATTCTTGCCCTACATCGGTTAGAATGTAGTTGCCACACAAACAACCTAACCCAAAATAGTCGAAATAACTCCCTTCTAATACACAAGTAGCCGGTCCTAGCTGGCAAGTATTCTTACAAAATTAGTACATAAAAAGTAACCAAAGGTGATTGTATAAGAAAAAGGCGCACGGGCGCAGCGTATTTAGCGGAGCCGGTGCGTCTAATCCCAGATGTACACCTGGGTTGAGATAACAAGGGCACTGCTTCCAAGCTGAGCTGCTTCTGCGAAGGCGGAAGGAGTGCGGTGGCTTAGCACTATCATACGTAATCCCGCGACCAAAAAAGGGGCCTAAGCCCCCACCCCCACCTGAGGGACTGCCCTATGCTGGCTGCGGCACTCTGCGGCAAGCCCCAGCTCGTACGCCGCCAAGAAAGCGATGTGTTTGCAGGGGCGCCTGCGCTCGGCCCAGTCCGGGCAGCTGCACTTACCCCTGGCACCCCGGCCCGTGTAGCGTACTTCCACCATGAAGTGCCTGCGCCCCCTGACCCCGCAGGA
>PWUG01000156.1 GCA_003562605.1 Syntrophomonadaceae bacterium
GCCATAAAACCCTTCATCGGGGCATAGTCCATCATTTTTGTTTTTAAAATTACATCGATATACCATTGTGAATAGTCTTCCGCCTTGGGGGTAATTTCTTTAACGAATTCCTTGTTTTGTGCAGGCTTATCGGGCCCGGCCTTTTGCTCCACTGCGACCACCCTTTCCATATATATTTCACCAGATATAGTTCACCAGGTCAACACCTGACTATTTTAACACAGATTATAATCCGCGGCCAGTTCGCTGCGGGTTTGCAACAGCCTATGCCAGCTTTCTTCGCTCAACGGACGGTTGAAGCTGCGAAAGTTGGCCAGTTTAAAGCCATGCTCGGCTGCCCAGTACCTGGTCTGTAAAATTGTTTCGAGGTTGACCCCTGAAGAACCTAAACTGTAGTGCTTGTAGCGCTGTTCGAGGGCCAGCAGCATGGTTTCAGCCATGCAGGCATAGGCCAGGCCTTTTTCAAAGCCGAAGTCCCAGCCGAGTGAGGGTTGACCCGGCACCTCTACAACTCCGCCATCGATAACCAAAACATCAGGGCGGGCCTCATCGACTTCTTCGCTGACATTGGCGGGCCGGGAAATATCGCAGACGATCGCTCCTGTCTTCAGGTTGCCGGCATGAATCACTTTTTCCGTGGCGCTTGTTGCGCTTATCACAACATCGGCCCTGGCCAGGACGGCATCAATATCGGTGGAAAACTCGATCAAGCCCCTGCGCTTCCCTTCACCTTCGACAAAGGTTTCAAAAGCGTCCATCTGGGCATCAGGGCCGGGCAATTCAGGGCAACCGGACAGTAGATGACCCATGCTGCCAGGTTTCAGGGTTCGCCCCTGCTGCAGCAATGCAGATTGATAGCGGTAGATTTCGGCAGCTACCAGCTGCAGCCTGTCACTGGAGGTTTGATTGTTCGGGTTGCCGATCAGGATCAGGCGGGGAACGGTTTCAGACAACAACAACGAAATCCCCCTGCCGATTGAACCGGCAGCTCCGACGATGGCTGCTGTAATCTGCGAACGGTCGATATGCAGCCTTTCGGTAGCGTTATTGACGGCATCAACCGCTGAAACCACGGTATAGCTGTTGCCGGTTGTAATCGGTACTCCTTCGTTTTTCAGATAAAGCCCGCCCATCGAAGCAACAGCGGTGAAAGCACCAAGACCGACAATTTGGGCTCCGCGTTCCCGGGCCATGGCTACTGCTGCCTTAAGCTCACTCAGGGCCTGGCTGCGCGGCATTTGCAGGAATTCTTCCGTAGTCCGGGGCAGGCCGATAAATTCCCCATATGCAGTTTTGCCTGCAGCAGAATTAATCCTGGTTCGCCCGGCGACAAAAGGTTCTATCATATCACCAAACCTGCCGGTCAACTCAGCCAATTCTTCTTCACTGAAGGCAAGAAGACTGTTGTCAAACTGGTGGTAGCTTTGTAAATCGAGAGCGTGGATCAGGAAGGCAAAACGGCCCTCTTCCGGTTTATTGTTTGGGCTTATTGCTTCAGCCGGGTAGGGTATAAACTGCGGGAAATCACCTGTTGTTTCGGGCCTTACCAGGTAGGATAGAAAACGTGCCGTGCTGCCTTCGTTGAGAACTTCGAGCATTGCATCAAGCCCGTTCAGGGCTTCGAAACATTGTTCATCGCTTATTGTAAGGGGCGGTTCGATCCGGATAACTGCATTTCCATTTAAGGTAGGAGCAACACGGATTTTTTCCACATTTAGAAGATATGAAGAAATTGCCGGGGTCAGCAGTTCCTGTTCAGCCATGATTCCCATCAGGCTTCCCGGAAAATGTTCACGGTCCATGTAGAACTCGATACCCAGCATCAGTCCCCGGCCACGGATCGTTTTGATCAGTCGGGGATATTTATCTTTAAGTTCCAGAAGGCCTTCTTTAAGCAGCTTACCTTTGGTCTGAACTGCTTTAAGTAAAGCCCCGTTCCCGGCAGTAAGCTCTTCCATCACCTGCAGGCCAACCCGGCAGGCGAGGGAATTGCCGGCAAAGGTCGATGAGTGTTTTAACCCGAAATCTTCAGTATATGCTTCCCCGGTGCTCAGGCAGGCGCCGACAGGCATGATTCCGCCGCCCAGGGCTTTGGCCAGGACCATTACATCGGGGGAAACGCCCTCTTGTTCACAAGCAAAAAGTGTTCCTGTTCTGCCCAGGCCGGTCTGAACCTCATCGAATACGAGCAGCACCCCGTGCTCATTACAGATCTCTTTTACCTCGGACAGGTAACCATCTGCCGGCTCTATAATCCCGCCTTCTCCCTGGATCGGTTCGATGAGAAAAGCAGCATAATATCCGGCCTTTTCGGTTAGCGCGACCTTCAGGGCTTCAGCATCGCCGAACGGAATATGATTAAAATGCCCGGCCGGTGCGTTAAAGGGCGCCTGGTAACCTGGATTGCCGGTTGCCGAAAGTGCACCATAAGTTTTTCCATGAAAACTATTATCGGTAGCAAGTATGCCCGGGCGTCCAGTGGCAGAGCGGCAAAGCTTGATTGCCGCCTCAACCGCCTCAGCACCGCTGTTGGCAAAGGTTACATATTTAAGACCTTCCGGCGCAAGCTCGACCAGGCGGCGGGCCAGTTTCCCGGCTGCATCAAGAGCCGAAGGCTGAATGAAACCCGGTTCTCCGGAATCGCGGTAGTCGTTTATAGCTTTCCAGATTGGTGCGGGATTATGTCCAAAAGGCAGGGCCCCGTATGCGGCTATGCAATCAAGATAGCGGTTGCCCTGATCGTCATATAAATGACAGCCTTCACCGCGTACATACTTTTGATCAAGCTTGATACTCTCGAGCATTTCTCCCAGGTGCGGATTGACGTACTTAGTATAATTGTTCATGGTCAGGCCTCCTGTTGCCATGTGCACATAAGTGTGCACATCAATATCTCCATTTTAACCTGACCGCTGAAAAAAATCAACACCAAATACCCAAACGGTTTTATTGTCCGGTTGTAATACCGGGTGACGGTTCTGAGATCACTTAGTTTAAGAAGAAATATCAGCAGGAAAACTTTTTCTCCAGTTTTTCCATGATACTGACAATACCACCGTACTCGAGCTCGGAGTAATGGAGCATTGCCGGACCGGAAAAGCCCTGTTCTCTCATATCATAAGCTTTGCGTGATACTTTATCCCTGACATAATCCCAGTAGGGATGATCAAAACAGTCTACCGGTTCGGTCAACTTGCCATCGTGAACACAAAAACCAACAGCGCTTACCACGGGTGGCCCATCGAAATATGATATGGAACTGCCCATCTTGACCGGCATTAGCGGTCCGGTATGACTGCCCCGCATAAAACCGGCTACATAATGACCGATAGAATAAGGTGATAGGATCTCCCCTGTGGCCGGAAAATCTCCCTGACAGCGAACCAGGAGCACCGGGTCATCTTTCCCGGTATATTTTCCGGCAATATTATGCAGGCGGGTAGTGCTGGCAACTGCCGCCTGAGCGCTTGTAGCCCTTGAATAGATGTCGGAAACTACAAACCGCTCGTTATCTCTTAACAAAGCAGCAAGGTCATAACTATCTTCAGGTGTGCTGAGTTCAATAAATCGATCTTCTTCGGTGCAGGCGACATCAAGAATAACAAATTTAAACCCCTGTCCGATTTTTGGCGAAAGAATTAATCCCGAACAATGCATCGGATCAGCAAAGCCTAAATAAAGAGGCAGGTTGTATGCACCGGGATCTGTTTTATCTGCCGTAAAGAGCAAAAAAGGTTCCGCTGTACGCTCCTCAAATTCCATTTCCGCTACAGCCGGGCCGAGGCCCTTAACATTACCGGAAAAAGCATCAGCCAAAAGATCCTGCCCGGCACCATAAAGACCCTGTTCTTTTGCTTTTTCCGTTCCGCAAATAAAAGCATCCCAGGCCAGCTGATGAAGTTCGCTATAGCCCACTCCATTTGTGTGGCAAAATAGAATGGCCACATCGTCACCCGTGCTGCCAATGTAAAAGTCGGTTATAAGCTTGCCAACCTGGCGGGAAACACACTCCCTGACAGAATCGATTAAAGCCCGGCTCGGTTTTATATGACCGGCAATACTTCCAATATCCGCTTTAATTACACTCAAGGTCGTTTTCAAAATTTCCCCTCCTTATGGTTTGGTTCTTACACCTTTAGTTTTAAATATATACTCTTTACTTTTTTCGACAAAATATCTATAACACCTCTTTATTCAGGGTAAATCTATACTTTCCAATACCGGAAGAGCACAATAACAGATTCACCCGGAAAGCTAAAAGGAGCTCAAAAAGTAAGCCCCTTTTTCCGCTTGATTATTTTTCTTTCTACGACTCAAATCAGTATTAATTACAACAGGTATGTAATAAGCTTTTCCGGCTACTTTTCTTCCGGTGGTACAATCAGCGAAACGGCGTGGCGGGCGGAATCTAAATTTTCTTCAACCAGGGCCAGAGCTTCTTCGCGCCTGACTTCATGCAGAATAGACGGCAATTGAAAAAGATCCGTACCCCGAAAGCGGTAAGCAAGGAAATTGTTGGCAATAAATTCAAGTGAATTGAAGCGCCTGATATAACCGCCTAAAAGCTTGCGGCGGTGCCGTTCAAACTGCTCAAAACTGACCCCTTCCTTTTTGATCTTCGAAAGGGCATCCATAATCCGCTCATAAAGCTGATCGGGATCTTTGGTTTCTCCGCCGATCATAACATAGCCGTAATTGATTTCAGCTGTATATTCCGCTCCGAAGTTTTCGTCAATTAAATCTTCTTTGTAAAGATCATTATAGAGCGCTTCGCTTGAGCCGAAAAGTGTATCGAGCAGAAGCTCCATCAGGATCTCCCGGCGCATCAGCTCTATCCCCTGCAGCTTCTCCACAACCATATCCTTAAAGCCGAGGTATAGAATCGGCTCGGAAACAACCAGTTCCTGAACTGTGCGCTCCTCTTGTATCTCTGCAGGTTCCTGCGGGTAATGGCGTATAATGGTTCCCATCGGCTTATAGTCACGCACGGCAAGGTTAACTTCCACCTGCTGCCCGACCCGGTCCGGCTCAAGATCGCCTATTACGAAAAGAGCCATGTTGCCGGGATGGTAGAAAGTGTTATAGCAACGATAAAGCAGATCCGGTGTGATCCGGGCAATACTCTCAATTGTACCGGCAATATCTTTACGTACCGGATGTTCCCGGTAAAGCCCGGCTAACAGGTTAAAGAAAACCTGCCAGTGGGGGTGATCTTCATACATCTTGATCTCCTGGCCAATGATACCCTGCTCTTTTTGCACAGTTTGTTCAGTAAAATAAGGTTCCTGAACAAAATCAAGCAGCTCCTGTAAACTCTGTTCAAAATTGGCGGTACACGAAAAAAGGTAGGATGTCTGGGTAAAGGATGTAAAGGCATTGGCGGAAGCACCAAGGGCAGCAAACCGATCAAAGACATTGCCGCGCTCATCTTCAAAAAGCTTATGCTCCAGGAAGTGCGCCACCCCGTCAGGCAAAATTGTAATTTTCTGCTCCGGCTCTATCCGGAATTGATTATCTATTGAACCAAAGCGGGTCGAGAATATCGCATATTTTTTCTGGTAGCCCGGCCGGGGCAGAACATAAACATCCATCCCCGGATGAACCCGGTAATGGTACAGGGTTTCATGCAATTCCCGGTTTTCGATTAATCTGCAGTTACCTGTCATATTATTGACTGCCTCCTTCCCGGGGCCGCAGGAGGTATACAGTATCGAGTTTAATCCGTTCGGCCACCGCCATTATATCTTTCCGGTCAACTGCTTCAACACCGGCAGTCAGTTCTTCAACGCTATAGGCTTTACCACCGACTGAGCCTTCCAGGTGAAAAGAAATCATCTGGCTGGGGCTGTCCTGCCGGGAAAGCAGCTGGTTTATCAAACCCTGTTTTGTATTATCGAGCTCCGCATCACTTATCGCTCCTGAGGCCATATCTTCAACCTGGTGGTCGATTATCTCCCGCGCTTTCTGCAGGTCAGCGTAGTTAATTCCTGCCGAGATAACCATCAACCCTTTATGCTGTTCGAGGCGGGAGTTAATGTAGTAGGCCAGCCCGGCTTCTTCCCTGACATTCATGAAAAGCTTGGAATGAGGGAAGCCGCCTAAAACACCGCTGTAAACGATAAGAGGGCAGTGCAGCAAATCCCGGAACCCGGTATAGGTGCGAAAACCGAGGACCAGTTTAGATTGGTTGACTGTCATTTCCTCCTCAACATATTTTACTTCATCCACGGGGCGCATTATTTCAGTCTCGGGCAGGGAATAATATTCCCCGTTGCGGGAAAAATTGAAAACCTCTCCTGCCGCTTCCAGAACCTGCTTTTCATCAAGATCACCGATAACATAAAGATCGATTGGACTGCGGGTGAAGAGATCGCCGTAGTGGCGGTAAAGTCCTGCTGCATCGATTTGTTCATAATCTTCTATCTGCCCGAGCTTATAAATACCAAAATTCTCCTCGGCACACATTAAAGCCAGGCAGCGCTCCAGGGCGTATGAGACCTTGTCGTTAAGCATAGCCTTGATGTCTTTTATTAACTGACTCTTCTCCTGTTTTACATAGTCTCTTCTAAAGGCGCCGTCAACTACCAGCGGATCGCCGACCACGGATCCGAGAACAGACATCCCCTTCTGCAAAAGCTTGCCGTCTTCACCTAAATATTTATCATGGGCGGTTTCCAGGGTGAAAGCCAGAATATGCCTTTCGCCGCTTTTTATAATATCTGTGGCAATATCGGCTCCGTAAAGGTTTTCAAGCTTTCTTTGCAGGGTCAGGTAATCGGGATATAGACGGCTGCCCTGCTCGAGAACCGACGGCAGCAGTGCATTTAACGCCGCCAGGTCGGGTTTAAGCTCCTGGTGTAAAAAAATCCCCATAGAGATAGTTTTAAATTTGACTGTAGGCATAAAAATAAGCCTGATCCCATTTGGCAAATAGTTATATGAGTAATCTGACTGCAATACCAAATCTCCTCCAAATTGAACAAAGATAAGCCGCTTTGAACCAACCGGCCTGCTCCGGGCGCTGTACTCTAAATTCCATATTAAAACGCTATTTCCTGCCTCGTAAAAATAACCCGGGAAGGAGAACCGGGGATGGGCCGGATTGAAGGACCTAACGAAAGATCCGCGGGTTGATGCGGATGATTCTGTCATCTCCGGGGCCGGGCTTGTCATCATTCTTATTTTACCTTAATCGCAGAATTGGGACAATAAACCAGGCTTAAAACCCTTTGATATATTGGCTGCCCCCGGGCGGGATTGTTTGACTTGTCCAGGTCTTGGTGGTATTATGTCAATGTGCAAAACTGCCAGGCGCCCGTGGTGAAAGGGA
>PWUG01000008.1 GCA_003562605.1 Syntrophomonadaceae bacterium
AAATATTTTTTTTGCTGCAGGCAGAGAAGCTTCCGCTTTTTCTTTTGTTTCCCAAAAAGTGATTGCCATAATCTTTTCTTTCTTTTCATCAACTAAAACGTAAACGCCCTTGACTTCTTCAAGTCCTTCATCGCTGACATTGTCCAGGTGATCAAGAACCTGCTTTATGTGATTTCCTGGAATTTTGCTAACTCTTGCATACATGATTTTAAACCTCCTTCCCAATATCTGTTATGCCTATTATAATATATGCATACCTTTTAGTCAAGTAAGTCTATAGTATTAGTATAATAAAAAATGATAACATTGAACACTGGGGGGTATCTGAACTTTACCAGCTGCAAGGCAAACAGAAGTGCAAAGATTGCGGGGCAAGTAAATGGATTGAGATTTGCGTAAGGGGTTATAAATGTTTTGGAATATGACAAAGCCAGCATGAAGCCTGCCGCCATAATTAAAGATATTGCGAAGACCCGAACAACCACTTGCGCAAATCTTGAAAGGACTGAAATGCCGGATTTAAAATACAAATATTTTAAGCAAGAGCCAGCCTTTAAGTAAGCAGCTAATGCTTATATCCTTGGGAAAAACTGAAAGAATTCGACTACCGTAAAGAAGAATAGTGATGTATAATATATAAGTTGGTGAGGTTGTAATTGGGAATCCGTGGCTCTCCTGAACTTCAATTCCAGCGACCGGGCAGCCCCTGGGTGGGTTTGATTCCCATCCATTGTCACCAATAATCTATAATCAAATGGCGAGAAGGCAGAAATTTCCCTTCTCGCCTGACTTGTACTCAAATACTACTGACGTATAAGCCCGCCAATCGGATGTGAAAACATGTTTAAATTTAACAGAAAACGCGTGCATGATAGCGTACTGGTTAACGGGTCCGGTAATTACAGGCCTGTGCTCAGCATAATTGTTTTGGCCTGGCCGGTAGTAATCGAGATGGGCTTACACACATTTGTCTGGATTTTCGATACAGCGATGGTTATGCGCCTGGGCGCGCATGAAGCAACGGCAGTGGAATTCGGGGCCATTGTTCTCTTTAATTCATTAATGATCCTTGGTGCACTTGGAATCGGTGCCAACGCCCTGGTAGCTCGTTATACAGGAGCAAATGATATGAAAAATGCCGCCCTGACCGGGGGGCAGGCTTTGGTTGTTGGGTTCTTTATCACTGCCATATTTACAGGTATTGCCGTGCTGTTCGGCAGTTCTTTTTTTGGCTGGATTATAAAAGATGCCACCACAGTTGCCCTTACTAATGATTACTTCTACTATGCTCTGCTCAGTGGGGGGTTTGCACTGCTGCCCCTTCTGGTGGCCAGCGGGATTATTCGTGGGATAGGCAACACCCGCGTGCCTATGATTATCGCCTTAATTGCCAACACCTACAACGTAATCGGAGATTACCTGCTTATTTTCGGTCATTACGGATTCCCTGAACTTGGGGTAAAGGGTGCGGCATTAGCTACCGGCTCGGCGCAGCTAATTGCCCTGATCCTCTCCATGGGTTACCTTTTTTTGCATAAAGGGATTTTGCCGTTTTCAATCAAGTCTCTTTTTCCATTACATAAAGAGGTTATTAAAAAGGTTTTAAAACTAAGCGCTCCTGCCGGGGCAGAAGAACTCACTCACAGCGGCAGCAGAATGATCTCAGCTAGCTGGATTACTGTACTGGGCCCGGTTGCATTTGCTGCCAATGCGGCAGCCATCGCTGCCGAAGCATTCTCTTTTATGCCGGGCCATGCTTTTGCCATCGCTGCAACAACCCTTGTAGGGCAGCGGCTGGGTGCAGGTTTCATCAGGCAGGCAAGTGAAACAGGCTACTGGGCTGTAGCTCTGGGAACGGTCCTGATGAGTTCGGTAGGGTTGATTTTCCTCTTTTTCCCTTATGCCGTAATGAGCCTCTTTGATCCCCCTGATCCGGAGGTGCTGCGCCTCGGGGCACTCTGTCTGCAGATTGCAGCCGTAGAACAGCCTTTCATTGCCCTGACAATGATATTTTCCGGAGCTTTAAAAGGGACCGGCGACACTAAAGGGCCTTTCAGGATCGGACTTTACAGCAACCTGTTCGTGCGGTTACCACTGATATATGCGGTTATATTTATTTTTCAACTTGAAATTTACTATATCTGGTGGGTGACAGCGCTTCAATACGCTGTCAGCGCATTGCTTTTATACATTCGTTACCGCAGAAAAGACTGGGGTGCATTGGAACCGATTCCCACGACAGAAAATGTAGGGTAAAATGCTGTTAAATCATCGTTAATGAGCGGCCATAAGTATAAGATATCAAGATTAGAGGTAAAAAGCGGGGCGTTAAAAGTAAGAAGCGTTAAAAAAGGATTGGGTGATAATCTAAAAAGTATGGGGGTGATTTGTGTTGAATCTTGATAAACTGAAAAGGGAGCAGCTCGAAGAGTTGCTGGTTGATTTTGCTAAAAGATGGTTGGCCCATGATGGTCTCTGGTTTCAGGAGGTCGAAAAGGTTTACGGTTTAGATGAAGCGATCAGGCTCGATGCTGCTGCCTGGGAAAAATTTACAATAATTGAAGCGAAGCGAATAATGGCCTTCTTAAATATTGAGCCCGGAGGTGGGCTTCCGGCTCTCAAAAAAGCACTTCAATTCAGATTGTACAGCATGATTAACAAACAGGAGGTTATTGAAAAAGATGAACATACCATGGTATTCCGCATGCTTGATTGCCGTGTTCAATCAGCCCGTAAAAGGAAGAGGATGCCTGATTTTCCTTGCCGCCCGGTCGGGCAGGTTGAATATAGCGGATTTGCCCGGACTATAGATTCCCGTATTAAAACAGTTTGTATATACTGCCCTCCTGATAACCATCCAAACGATAGCTACTGCGCATGGGAGTTCAGCATTCAAGAAGAGTAAATAGTTTTGTAAGTCCCGGTTGCATAATTACAATATTATGATATAATAATACAAAGGGAGGGGAACCCGAAATGGATGAAGCATATGAATTGTCTCTTATCCGGGAGAAGGCGGCTTTGTTAAAAGCATTGTCCAACCCTGTAAGGCTTTGTATAGTCAGGGAATTGCTCGAGCGAAAATCCTGCAACGTATCAGCGATGCAAAACTGCCTGCAGCTTTCGCAGTCAACAGTATCCCAGCATCTGGGCCGGTTACGGGACATGGGTATTATCAGCGGTGATCGTAAGGGTACCGAAGTATATTACCATATAACCAGCGAAAAAGCGGCAGACATTGTCAGGGTTCTCTTTTAAAGCTACTTGGTAAAAAGGAGGTTTTTCAATGTTAAGCATATCTGAAGCAGCAAAAGAAAAATTTAAGGAGTTCTTGGTAGAAGAAGGAAAAAGCGATGCCTATATCCGCATATATGTCAGCGGTGTTGGCTGAGGCGGACCAAAGTATGGCCTGACTCTGGATGAGTCGGTTCAAGAAGGTAAAGATATTGTTGAAGAAGCAGGAGAAGTTAAAATTGTATTTGATCAAGGGATTGCAAACTTTGTCGAAGGCAAGTCTGTAGATTATCATGATGGTCCGGGTGGCGGTTTTTCGATTACCGATCCCGGTTCAGATAGCCAGTGCGATGGTGGATGCTGTTAAATAAATTGGTCGGAGGTTAGCTGATGGCAACGAATGAAGGTCAGATATATGTTTGCCAGGTTTGCACCAATGTGGTTAAAGTATTAGAAGCAGGTGTGGGAACACTGGTTTGTTGTGATAAACCAATGGTTTTGCAGGAAAAATAATAAAGGGTTCAAAGAACTAAGCCGGGCTGTTCTATCGTGAACACCCCGGCTTTTTTTGTTTCTATTTATTTTTCTCTTTTTTAACTTCGAGAAGCCTTCTGGAATTTAACATTTCACTATACTCAGAGTCTTTTTCCAGTAAACCGGCCGGAAACTCATATTTGGCCATTCTTTCGATGAATGGATCGGGATCGAAAGATTCGGGGCCGTGTACCCCCCTAAGGTTCCATATACCCTTTGCCACCAGCTCCAGCATGATCACCGGACTGAATGCGGTTTGGGCCACGACAGAATTTGTGCCATATTTCTTGTAACAATCCTGGTTGTCTGCAATCTGGTAAAGGTAAACGGATCTCTTCATCCCATCCTTGGTTCCGGTCACCCAGGTCCCTGCACAGCCTTTACCAACCATCCTTTCAGCCAGTTCAAGCGGGTCGGGAACCACTTTAACCAGAAAATCGCGAGGAGTAATTTCACTATCACCCACTTTTATCTTCCTGGTGGCATCATCCATTCCACATTGCTGCAGGTTTAAAAGAAGGGTTCTCATTTCCCGGGGAACGCCGAACTTAAAAGTAACCCGGTTGCAATCAATTACCCTCGGGATGAGCAGTACTTCTTCATGCTCGACATTGATTACTTCCACGTCGCCGATTCCACCGGGGAATGAAAAGATCTCCGGTTCGGAAAAGACTTCCGTGCAGAACCAACCACGGTCTTTTTCCCATACTACCGGTGGATTAAGACACTCTTCGATTGTTGTCCAGATCGAAAATCCAAATGCAACACCTTCATAACCGGGTATTTCATAATTGTCGCCATCACGTACATTGACTTCATCGATGGTGTCGAATAGATGTTTATCGGCGTAGCGGGCGAATACATCGGACATCCCGGGTTCCACTCCTGAACCGACGATAGCCATATTTCCGGCTTTTTCCCAGGCTTTATGCCTGGCAAATTGATAGTCTCCCAGTTTGACGTTGGTCAGTTCAAAAGGTTTGTCCGGATGCTGCTTAGAAAGGGTCATGGCACAATCGATATAGCCGACTCCACAATCCAGGCAGGTGTCGAAAATGTTTTCATTAAAAGCAGGCTCAACGGCGTTCATTACATAAGTGATATTATGTTTTTCAACCAGTTCTTTAATGCGGTCGGCATCCCGGGCATCTATTTGCTCCGCGATAAAACGGGGGTCGCCACACCTTTTGGCTGTATCTTCGGACCTGGAGAGGTTGTAATCAGCGATGACTACTTTTTCAGCCCATTCTCCTTCTTTGCCTGCCCTCTTTATAATCATGGCGGTTGATTGACCCACACCGCCCGAACCGATAATTAATAACCGCAAGGGTATCCCTCCACATTATATTTTTTTATCTGCACAGCTGTTTTACCCATGATTTACTTTACTCTTGCATGTGCAGGGTTGAACAAATATGTTATGACAAAAGCCAGATCCGGCAGTTATAGATTAAGTTCTTTTTTCCTGGCAGGGGTTATTTTACCATCTTCATCCCAACCGCGAATTTTGTAGTATTCGGAGAGCATTTTCTCATAATCTTCTCTTGGCAGTAATCTGCCTTCGGTAGCACCGGTTTTCAGCTTTTCATTATAGATACGTTCCGGAAGATAATCGTCTTTACGGTCAAAACCTTCCCGCTCGTTGAATAGCCGGGCCAGGTTGTAAACGCGTTCACCGATTTTTGTCATTTCTGCCGCTGTTATTTCACGCTCCAGAAGCAGGCTGATTATTTCGGCCATCCGTTCTGTGCTCAGGGCCCAGAAGTCGCAGAATATTGCTGAAAACTTGACTGAGTTATCATCCTGCATATCTATTACCAGTTTTGCTTTACCTTCAATGGTAAAGGGATCGATATCTCCAAAAGCTTCAACCGCTGCCGGCCAGGCCCGCATGTGGCAAGCGCCCCGATCGGAGGTGCCGTAGGCCAGGCCCATCGCCCAGGAGCCGCGTGGTTCGTAGCCCGGGATCTCCAGTTTTTTTACAGACATGGCAAATTCTTTACCGCCGTATTTATCAGCCAGGGCGTTAACACCCTGTGAGAGTTCTGCTCCAATTCCTTCCTTCATGGCCATTAATTTCGGCATTTGAAGATACTTTTCTACATCACCGAAAGTGATCCCGAAGTCATGCTTGCCCTTTTCAGTCATCTCCATGGCAAAAGCAACTGTGTTGCCGGCTGATATGGTATCGAGGCAGTAATCATCGCAAAGGCGATTAAATTCAATGACTGCTTCCAGATCGCTGATACCACAGTTTGAACTGCATAGGGCCAGGGTCTCATATTCAGGGCCTTCGACCATAGTACTACCTTTTTTGACGTAGTTGCCGCAGCCCAGGGGGCAGGCAAAACAGGCCTTTTTCGATTTTAAAACTTCTTTTACTGCGTCAGAGTTGACCTTTTTATATTCATCAAAAGTGCCTTCCTGGAAGTTACGGGTGGGAAGGATGCCTGCAGTTTGGCTTAAATCGACAATCATGGGTGTGCCATCGGTATAGGTCCACATGTTGTCATCAGTCATCGTATCCTCGCGTTTAATCTTGTTCAAGGCTGCAGCCAACTTCCGTATATTGGGTGATTTAACGCCCCCGGTTCCCCTGACTGCTATAGCTTTTAGATTTTTACTGCCCATTACTGCTCCAATGCCGCCTCGTCCGGCCTGACGGTAGAGTTCAGAACTGATGCAGGCCATCGGCAGCAGGTTTTCTCCTGCCTGGCCTATAGCCATGGTGATGACATCACCAAGGGTATCGTTAATTAAGTGTTCGGTTTCGTGTGCTCCTTTACCCCAGAGTCCGGCAGCGCTGCGCAATTCGATTTTATCATCCTCGATGAAGAGGTATACCGGTATTTTAGCCTTGCCTTCAATAATGACAGCGTCGTAGCCGGCGTATTTTAGTTCCGGTGCAAAGTGACCTCCAATGGAACAGTCGAGGATGGTGCCTGTGGCCGGAGACTTGGCGGCTATAGCTAATTTTCCGGTGTTGGGAACAATTGTCCCGGTAGCCGGTCCGGTCATCAGGATCAGCTTATTTGAATCAGAGAGAGGGTCTGTTCCTGGCGCGAGTTCTTCATAAAGGTACTTGATGCTCAGGCCTTTCCCTCCGAGGTACTCGCGAGCCCACTGCGCGTTAAGCGGTTCTGTTTCTGCTTTACCTGTAGAAAGGTCTACTCGTAATACTTTTCCTGTATAGGCCATTATATTTTCACCTCCTCAAAAGTCAGCGCCTCAGTCGGGCACCAGTTGGCACAACTGCGGCACTGCACGCAGACGCCAATACCACGTTCTTTCTTCACAATTACCCGGGTGTGGCAGATGTCTACGCAGAGGCTGCAGTCGGTGCATAGATCTTCTACAAATGAAAGGCGGCCATTTTTTTCAACTATAGCGTCGACAGGACATGCTTCTACACAGCCCATGCAAAGGTCGCATGTTTGACCCTTCACCACCAGGTCGTCTCGATCATAACGCGAGGTTATTTTCAAACGGGCAAGACGGGGATTAAATACATCCTCGTTTTGGGCGCTGCAGGCCAGGTGA
>PWUG01000398.1 GCA_003562605.1 Syntrophomonadaceae bacterium
ATCAGTATCGGCAAAGAGATGCTCGACAGCAAACTGGCCGGGATGCCCGGGTTCCCGGAAGAATTGAAGCTGGAGCTGCAGCATATGATCCTCACCCATCACGGCATGCGGGAGTGGGGTTCGCCGGAAGTGCCGAAGACTATTCATGCCTTCGCCCTTTTTCATGCCGACCTGGTCAGCGCCCGCATGAACCAGTTTGTAAAAATTATGGAGAGGCACGTTCCCGAAAGCGGCGAGTGGACCGAGTGGGACCGGTTCCTGGAAAGAAGCATCTATATCCGCCCCACCGGGGAGCAGGATTATTGAACATCAGGGAGAAGTTAGTATTAATGAAGGAATGAACAGAGAGTGATGGTGAAATAGTTGGGAAGAGCCGATAGGCCGAAAGGACTGCTGAAGACAGATGACCGCACCCTGAAGGTGATACCCTTCAATCAGGATGCACCCTACTATGCCCAAAAAGGAGCTTACTACAGCCAGAAGAACAAGCCTTCAAAGGCTTTGCTCTACCTGCAGAAGGCAGTCGAAACCGAACCGGATGACCCCCTGAACCACTACAACCTGGCCTGCCTGCTGAGCAAGATCAACCACCTGGAAGAAGCCAATTGTATCTTTAATCATATTGTCAAGAACATGGATCCCGATCTGACCGAGTGCTATTTTTACATGGCGGTAAATCACGGTTTGATGGAAGATCTGCCTGAGGCGAAGCGCTTCCTTTTAAAATACCTGCATCTCTCTCCGGAAGGCGATATGGCTGAAGAAGCCGAAGATCTGCTCCTGGCGATGGAAGATGAAGGTGATGGCGAAGCTTTTAACCGCAGCCTTAGCACGGCCGATACCGGAGCGCTCTTGAAGCTGATTGAAGACCTGGGGAAGGTGCATTTTAAAGGGCGCCTGCTGGAGGAGGAATATTTCCACAAGGCTCTGCAGTGGGGCCTTTACCAGGGCGGGGACCTTTTAAAAGAGGCTATTATCAGGCTTTACGGTGAAACAGGCTGTAAGGCAGCCTGCAGGAGCCTGGCCGATTTCGCTGCCAACCCCTGGGTTAACGAACGCCTGCGCCAGGTAGCCCTGCTCGAACTTAAAAGAGCAAACCCGGATGGCAGGTGCCGTATTTATACAGAGGGGCGCTTTCGTGAAGTCAGCCTGCGTGAATTTCCCTCACCGGCGCCAACCTGGGAAGGTAAGTGGCAGCAGGTGCTCGAGTGCACTTTTGCCAATATGAAAAGCAGTTCTTACTACAGTGAAGAGTTCTACGAAGATGCCGAAGCGATCTGGCTTGATTTTATCAACCAGGTTTACCCGCAGGGCCCGCGCGTAGACAGGCCCCAGACCTGGGCTGCGGGGCTTGAATACTGCCTGGCCAGATTTCATTTTCTCGGTCTGACCCAGAAAGAACTGGCTGCCGCTTACGGGGTTTCGGCTGCCAGTGTGCGCCGTAAATTTACCGAGATTAACAGTGTATTGCAGATTGACCGGAAAGCATACCGCAATATGCTTGCTCTCCTGACCGACAGGGAAGGCGAACAGTATTAAGCAGCACAGATGATCATAGAGGCCCCTTCCGCGGAAGGGGCTTTTTTGCAAATACCGGCTAATTCCAGGCTGATTAAGCGGCAATGCTTTATTTGGTTGTTTTAAAGGAGGCAGAAAACTTGCACCTTGAATTAAAAGTTGAAACCACGGCCCGGGAACAATTTGTAAATGTTACGCCCAGGCTAAATGAAGTGTTGACCAAAAGTGGAGTTAATAACGGCCGTTGTACTGTTTTTGTGTCGCACACTACTGCTGCAATGACGATTAACGAAGATGCAGACCCGGATGTGATGGAAGATCTGCTCCGTTTTCTGCAGGATATGGTCCCTCTGAAAGGTAACTACCGTCACCGTGAAGGCAACAGCGACGCCCATATCAAGGCTTCCCTACTGGGCTGTTCCCTTCACCTGATAATCAAGAATGGGTCGCTCGATTTGGGCACCTGGCAGGGCGTATTTTTAGCGGAATTTGACGGTCCCCGCACCCGCACTGTAAAAGTCTGGATTGACTGATTATTTCCCTTTCCCCTTGCACGGAGGGGCTATAAGTAAGGGTCTGGAGCGCTTTTAAGATGGAATATCAGAGATAGTTGGGAGGTGGAACCATGGAAGAGCTGCTCGATAATATCAAAAAAATTGCAGATCTGCTTGTAAAAAGCAGCTACACGATTGTCCTTACCGGCGCAGGGGTCTCTACTGAAAGCGGGGTGCCCGATTTCCGCAGCCCGGGGAGCGGTCTCTGGACTATGCTCGACCCTGAACTTTTCACCATCCAGGGGTTTAAAGCCAACCCGAAAGCATTTTACGAAGCCGGTGCCCCGTTTGTCCGCCTGCTCGATAAGGCCGAACCAAATGAAGCCCATACCGTGCTGGCTGAACTGGAGCGGCGCGGGATTGTCAAGTCGATTATTACCCAGAATGTTGACGGGCTGCATCAGAAAGGAGGTGCTGAACGGGTGCTTGAAATTCACGGCACCCTGAGTACCGCCAGCTGCATGCACTGCGGCCGGAAGGTAACCATTGAAGAAGTAGCCTCCGATGTCGAAGAAGGCTTGCTGCCGCCGCTTTGCATCGAGTGCGGCGAACCGCTTAAACCGGATGTTGTCCTTTTCGGTGAACCGCTCTCACCCGACTACCGGGAAGCGCTGGAAGAGGCACAAAAAGCCGACCTGATCATGGTTGTCGGGTCAAGTATGCAGGTCTCACCGGCCAACCAGCTGCCTTCTTATAGTGAAAGCCTGGTTATTATTAACCGCACCCCGACCTTCTATGACCAGCAGGCAAAGGTCGTAATACACGAAAGTACAGCCCGGGTAATGAGGCTCCTGCTGGCGGAGTTGGAGAGCAGGGGATAGGAGAATATGGCGGGCAGTTTAAAGCATGGGTTGCCGTTGCCGGCCCGTGGGAGTATTTGATAATTTATTTTTTAAGGGGATGATTCCTTGGAACGCTTAATGGAAGAGGTTAAACAAATTGCCGACCTGCTCGAACAAAGCAGCCACACGGTTGTTTTTACCGGCGCGGGGATTTCGGTGGACAGAGGCCTTCCTGGCTTTCACTCTCTCAGTGACAGGCTTCCGACCATGGTTGCCCCGGATGATTTTAGCATCCGGAGGTTCGAAGCAAATCCACAGGCTTTTTATGAAGCCGGCGCACCTTATTTTGACATTCTTGAAAGGATCGAACCCAATGAAGTGCATACTGTTCTGGCAGACCTGGAAAAGCGCGGCCAGGTTAAGGCTATTGTCACCCAGAATATTGACGGCCTGCACCGGAAAGCCGGGTCTAAAAATGTGCTCGAAATTCACGGGACATTAAGAACTGCAAGCTGCGTACATTGTGATCTGCAGCTGGAAATTGAAGATGTATTAGCTGTCGCAGGGGAAAAGCCCCTGGTGCCATTATGCCCTGACTGCGGCGAACCGCTCAAACCGGATGTTGTTCTTTCCGGTGAACCGCCTCCTCCTGATTATCATAAAGCATTTGAGGAGGTTAAGCGGGCCGACCTGGTGATTATCATCGGTTCAAATATGAAATCTTCCCCGGCAGATCAGCTGCCTGTTGACAATAAAAACCTGGTCATTATTAACGACACCCCAACCAACTATGACCGGCAGGCAAAGATAGTCACCAATGAAAATCCGATCAAAGTGATGAGGATGCTCTTCGAAGAATTGGATCGCAGAGGCTCAAAATGAGGCAGGCCTGCAGTTTCCCTTTATATGACGGTAGCCGTTTATGCAGAAGTATGCCATGCCCGCACCGGGTGACGGGGCTATTTAATAATCATTACCAGGGGAGGTAACACCGTGCGCTTTGGAGTACATATGCCCCAGAAGGGCGGTTTTGAAAAAAACGTGAAAAGGGTGGCCGGGATCGGCTGCCGGACAATCCAGATTTTTCCCGGAAACCCGACAGGCTGGAAGATGGGCAAACTTGAAGAACCGGAGATAACAAAACGGGCTGGTCTTCTTAGTGAGTTAGATATTAAACCGCTCGTAGTCCACAGTGCCTACCTGATTAACCTGGCTTCAAATAATGAAGATTTCCTGGTAAAGTCGAAAAAGCTGCTTAACGAAACAATGGAGAGAGCCGGTTTTTACGGGGCCCCGTACGTGGTTTTGCATACCGGTAACCACGGCGGACAGGGCGTGGAGAAGGGCATGGCCCAGATTATAAGCAGCATCAGCGAAGGCATCTCCCAATGGCCGGAATCGGTAATGCTCCTGCTCGAAAACACAGCCGGGAGTGGTACTGCCCTGGGGGCAAACTTTGAAGAGCTGGCCGAGATTCTGCAGTCTTTCCCGAAAGGCAGGTTGGGTACCTGCATTGATACCGCTCACAGCTGGGCTGCCGGCTATGATATCGGCAGCAAAGCGGCAGTGGATAAAGTCCTGGCCCGGTTTGATCAGACGGTCGGCCTGGAAAACCTGCAGGTTATTCATGTAAACGACACCAGGGTAGAATGCGGCGCCCGGGTAGATCGTCATGCCCATATCGGGGAAGGCAGCATTTCCCTGGAAGGCTTCGGTGCCATCCTTAACTATGGCTGGCCAAAAGATTTTCCCTTCATCCTCGAAACACCCGAAAACGGCACGGACTGGGACCGTGTGAACATGGATAAACTGATCGGGTTGGTGGATAATAATTAGAGAGGGGTTTTGAGTTGGCGAAGAAGACGACACTATTTTGCTGTAACAGCTGTGGCTACGAAACCCAAAAATGGCTGGGGCGCTGCCCCGGTTGTGAAGAATGGAATACACTGACCGAGGTAAGTGTGGTCCCTGCGCGGCGAAGAGCGGCCAGGCTGGGAAGTATCAGCGCTGTATCATTGAATGAAGTGCCTGCAGCGGCTGAGGAGCGCTTTGTTACCGGTATCGGTGAATTTGACCGGGTTTTGGGCGGCGGCATGGTATCCGGTTCAGTGGTGCTCATAGGTGGTGATCCCGGAATAGGCAAGTCGACACTGCTCCTGCAGGCTGCAGCCCGCCTGGCCGAAAATAGAAGTGTATTTTATGCCAGTGGAGAAGAGTCGCTTCATCAGTTAAAAATGCGTGCGGAACGCCTTGCTATTAAAGATGTTTTCCAGGTGGCGGCAATTACCGAACTCGAGGTCTTGCTGGAAACCACAGGTTCAGTTAATCCGGCAGTGCTGGTTGTCGATTCGGTGCAATCGATATACCGCAGTGATATCGACGGAGTCCCCGGCAGCGTCAGCCAGGTTCGGGAGGTAACTGCCGAGCTGGTCCGCATGGCCAAAGATCATAATATTGCCGTGTTCTTAGTCGGCCACGTTACCAAGGAAGGAATGATGGCCGGCCCGCGCCTGCTTGAGCATATGGTAGATTGTGTGCTCTACCTTGAGGGCGATCGATACCACAGTTTCCGTATCCTGCGTGGAGTTAAAAACCGATTCGGCTCTACCAACGAAATCGGTGTCTTTATGATGGAGTCGGAGGGTTTGCTTGAAGTAGCCAACCCCTCACACTTATTTATGACCCAAAACCGGGAGCAGGCTCCCGGGGCGGTAATTACCGCAAGCATGGAAGGGACCAGGCCGCTTTTGGTCGAGATCCAATCGCTGGTGGCCCCGACCGGCTACCCTTCACCGCGGCGCACCTCAACCGGCATTGACCTGAACCGGGTTGCCCTGGTCATGGCGGTGCTGGAGAAGCATGCCGGTATTTCCTTTTTTGGTTTAGATACTTTTGTTAACGTGGTTGGCGGAGTGCGCCTCTTCGAACCGGCAGCTGACCTGGCTCTCGCTTTGAGTTTGACCTCCAGCCTGAAAGGGAAAAGTTTAAATGGTGATACTGTTGCAGTTGGCGAGATAGGCCTGACCGGAGAAATCCGCCCCGTAAGCCGCATCCGCCAGCGCTTGAACGAAGCAGTCAAGCTGGGTTTCAAACGTTTCATTCTTCCCGAAGCCAACCAGGCTGAACTAAAGGCAGCATCACGTGAGTTCAAAGGACTTCAGTTAATCGGTGCCGGCAACATAAAAGAGGCAATCGGCATTGCCCTGTTAACCGGCAAAGCACAATAAGTCATCAAAAAGGGCTGTCCCAACCAACTGAGGACAGCCCCTTTAATTATAAGCGGTAATGATTAAATCGCGCGGAGGTAGATTTCTTCGTAGGCTTCGACGGTCAGGTCGCGCGGGTTGCCGATGGTTTGTGGGTCGTTGAAGGCTTCACGGGCCAGGCGGGGGATATCTGATTCTTTGATCCCCATGGCGCTCAGGCGCGGGATGCCGATGTCTTTAGTCAATTCGCGGGTTGCTTCAACAGCAGCCAGGGCTGCTTCGCGCTCGGTCATGCCGAAGGTTGGAACACCCAGGGCCAGGGCCATGCGGGCGTACTTGGCCGGTTCACCCATCCAGTTGTATTCCATCACAGGGACCAAAGTCGAACCGACGGCAATGCCGTGGTGAACAGGGAACATTCCCCCCATGGTCTGGGTCATTGCATGTACGGCGCCTGCGCTTTCGGCACCGTAAGAAAGTCCTGCCAGCATAGCGCTCATGGCCATGTAATAACGCGCCTCGACATCCTGGCCGTAAGCGACAGCACGGCGCAGGTATTGCCCGGCGTATTCGATCGCCTGCAGGGCCACGGCGTCGGTTTGCGGCTGGGCATATGCACAGGTATAGCACTCAACAGCGTGACAGAGGGCATCCATTCCAGTGCCCGCGGTAACTTCTGCCGGCATTGACAGGTGCAGAAGCGGGTCGATCAGGGCCAGGTGAGCTGCGATAAGCGGGCCGCCGACGTTGAATTTATATTCCCGGGCCGGGTCGGTAATCACCGCCCAGAGAGTCACTTCGCTGCCGGTCCCGGCGGTGGTCGGGATGCAGGCCAGCGGAGGGATCCGTTTGCTCAGCTCTTTTTTCCCCTCGGCGCATTCATATTCAAGAACCGGTTCGCCATGGGCAATCTCAACACCAATAGCTTTGGCGCAGTCCATTGAACTGCCCCCTCCGACAGCAACCAGGCTATCACAGCTATTTTTCTGATACATTTCGGTACCAGCGGCCACGGTGGCCAGGGGCGGGTTGAAGACAACCTGGTCGTAAATTACATGGCTGACAGAAGCATCGTTTAGCGGTTTGATGACCATGTCGAGCAAACCGGCACTAACCACGCCCTGGTCGGTAACAATCAGGGGTTTTTTTACACCGAGCAGGGCCAGCTCTCCGGGCAGGTGGTTCACTGCACCGAGAGCGTGTTTCATAACTGTTGGAACCTCGAAATAGTGTA
>PWUG01000121.1 GCA_003562605.1 Syntrophomonadaceae bacterium
AGTTTTCTACCTGCGTCAGGATTTTATCTATACCGCCGTTTTCGTTTGGGCTTTAATCGGTATCGGAGTGCGTCATGGTACTAATCTGGTGTTGCTGACGATTGTAGCCTGGCTGGCTGCAGCCGTAATTATATTCTTCCTTGGGTGGATTACCGCCCGGGGCAAAATCTCAATGAGAACCAGCTGAGATATAAGCTGTTATAGCTCAGGGAATCGTTATTATAATTATCGGGGCGTCAGGCTATTGCCTCCTGCAGGAGAGGCGGTGTACCAGGGGATATGAAAGCAACTAATAAACAGCGCAGCCGGCGTAACGGTCTCCTCAGCCTGTTTATTGGGCCGGTGTTTATTTTAAATGCGTTAATATTTTTATTTCAGGCTTTAACCAAGAATCTTTTTCCGCCCCTGCTATTACCTTTGCGGGAAGCCTATATGATTGATAATTCCCAGGTCGGCCTGCTTGTTACCCTTGTCTTTTTCGGTTACGCCCTGGCCCGCTTTCCTTCGGGTATTATGGCCGATCATATTGGCTGTACAAAAACAATCCTCCTGGGTAGTGCGGCGATGGCCTTATCCTTTCTGGGCGTTGCAGTTTCTCCAAGTTATCCGGTAATGGCTTTCATGACCTTTGTCCTTGGTGTAAGCAGCGGTGTATATGTTACTGCCGGATACACGTTGGCCGTAATTATTGGATCGCGGGAACGAGCTGCTACGGCTACGGCTGCTTTTGAATCTTTCGGGATTGTTGCAGCAATAGTATCCCCGATCCTGGTAACGGTTTTTGTAATTTTTCTGAACTGGCAGCTTTTATTTATTGTTTCAGGCTTGTTGCTGGCTCTAATGACGGCAGCATTTTATCGCTTTCGTGAAAGTTCTACCGAATTTGAAAATGAATATGCAGTTCATAACGGCATCGAAAATAAACAGTTGGGTGGACTGTCTGGGCAAAAGAACTCTACTGGTACATTAAAGGGGCTTTTCAGGGATGCGCTGACTTCATCTGTCATATTTCGAGATCCTCTGATCAGGCGATTTATCATTTGGAGCATCCTGGTCGGCGGTTTTGGAGCACTTTCATGGACAGGAATTAACGCTTTTATCCCCACTTTCCTGGTGGAGGAGCGGGGTTACAGTTACGAAATTGCCAATCAGATGTTTATCATTGTTGCTGCTGCCGGCTTAGTGGCGAAGATTGCCACAGGATGGCTGGCTGATCGTTTTGGTAATAATGTGGTGATGTTTATTAATCTGACCCTGAGTATCGGTTTATTTATAGGCCTGACATTATCCGTTGGGCACTGGCAAATCATGGTTATCCTGGCCCTGCTTGGCGCGGCCTGCCTTAACACGAACACTCTGATCAATTCATATGTCCTTCGCAATATGCCTCCCAGGTACCAGGGCGCCGGTTTCGGCCTTTTTAGCACAGCCTACACTGTCATTTACAGTCTCGGACCGTACATGACCGGGTTTTTATCGGAACTTTTCGGGCTTAGCAGGGCTATACAGCTTAGTTCTATTGGTGCTGTTGCAGCCGCAGCATTGATCCTGGCCGCCAAATATTTTGTACCCAGGCACTTCTTAACAACCATGACTTCTTCTTAAAAAACATTTTACTTGTTTCTATTATGTTTGATCCGGTAAAAAGTTGCAGCAAAAATCATTCAAGTTCTCAGGAAAGAATGCTGTTTTATAAGCATATCTATAGAAAGTGAGCATACTTGATATGGGTGATTTTGCAACAGGCCGAAAGAAAAAAGTGAAAACAGCTAAAAGCCGGTACGGGATGGTTTCAACGGCTTCGCATGTAGCTACGGAAGCCGGGGTCCGGATTTTGGAAAAAGGAGGTAATGCAGTTGATGCAGCAGTTGCATCTGCCTTTTGCTTAGGTGTCACCGAGCCTCAGTCATCTGGCCTGGGTGGCCAGAGCATGGTTCTTTTACACCATGCGCCAAATGGTGATCCTATGACTATCGCTTTGGATGGATCCTCCCGGGCTCCTTTTGGCATCAATCCAAACAACCTTCCACCTCAACCGCTGAAATTGGGAATCAGGTCTACAACTGTGCCTTCCACACCGGCCACGCTAGGTTACTTTTTGGAAACTTACGGGACTTTTTCTCTTGAAGAAGTATTGAAGCCTTCAATATTGGCAGCAAGAGGGGGTTTTAAAATTTCTGCGCTGCAGCATAAGCTGATTACTGCTGACAGCAGCAAGCTTAAAGATGAAACTGTGCGATCTGTATTTTTTAAGAATGGCAAGCCTCTTAATGCCGGTGATGTAATTTGCCAACCTCAACTGGCAGACTGTTTGGAGAAAATGAGTAAAGAAGGTTGGAGAGACTTTTATGTAGGAGAAATCGGTGAGGCCATTATCAAGGATATGAATCAGCGTGACGGCTTGATCTCCCGGGCAGACTTAAGTCAGATCCCTTTACCAGTTCAGAGGGAGACTTTACGTGGAACATACCGTGGTTATGGATTGGTTACTTTCCCTCCTCCCGGTGCAGGGCGTGCTTTGGTTCAAATTTTAAACACCCTTGAGTATTTGGATCCGGAATTGCTAGATTTGGATACCCCGCTGGGCACTGTATTACTGGCTATGGCTTTTCGGGCAGCACTTGTTAAAAGGGAGCGGTTCCCCATAGACCCGGTACTTTATCCTCAACTTGCCAAAAAGTGGTTGGTTGATAAGGAAAGTGCTTCGCACATTGCAGCTCGCATAAAAGACCTTGTATCTTACCTTGAAGCTAAAAATAGAGATGAGTCTTTGGTGCCTCCTTCCACTTCCGGCGAAACGACACATCTTTCTATAGCCGATTCACATGGAAATATTGTAGGAATTACGCAATCTATTGAGCTTGCATTTGGGGCAAAAACCATGGCAACGGGTTTGGGCTTCTTTTACAATAACTATATGAGTGCTTTTGATTATAAAAACATGATGCATCCAAACTACCTGATTCCCGGGGGAAGGCCGTATAGCAGCGTGGCTCCAACCCTGCTCTTCAGGAAAAACAAAAAGCCATTTTTAATGATTGGCAGCCCGGGAAGCGAACGTATAGCTACAACACTTGTCCAGGTTATTCTTAGGTTTATTGATGGCGGACAGGATTTGGCAGCGGCAATAGAGGCCCCACGTTTTCATGCAGGTAGTACGGGCACAATCATGATTGAGAAAAGAAGCTTTCACCCGGAGGTAGTGGATACATTGAACCAGGCTGGTTTCGATGTCAGCAGGCGCGGGGCTTATAGTTTTTACCTGGGTTGTGCACAGGCGCTGGAAGTTCCCGAATCTCCCGGCGGGTTCTTTATCGGAGTTTCAGATCCCCGCCGTGATGGAAGTGCGCTTGGCCCCCGGTATGTACCGTCTCCGGGATATGATTCGGCCAATAATAGCTCTTATATTAAGGGAGGCTAAAGCTTATGAAAATTGCCATCATATATAACCGGGACAGCAAGGCGGTCATAAACCTTTTTGGCACCCCAAACCGCGAAAAGTACGGCCTCGAAACAATCGACATGATTAAGGAAGCCCTGGAAGCGGGAGGGCACCAGGTTAAAGCTTTTGAAGGAGACAAAAATATTATTCACGCCCTGGAGGAATTTATGCCTACGGTGATTTCCGGTGAGCGTCCCGGTCTGGTTTTCAACTTGAGCTATGGAATTCAGGGTCGAGCCCGCTATGCTCACATTCCGGGTATTCTGGAAATGCTGGGGATTCCTTACGTGGGCTCCGGTCCGGATACTCATACAGTTGCCCTGGATAAGGTGTTAACCAAGATCGTGCTGTTGCAAAAAGGGCTGCCTACACCAAAATTTACAGTTCTGGATACCCCTGATTTTAAATTGCCCCTTGGAGATGGCCTGAATTTTCCACTTATTGTCAAACCCAAAGGCGAAGCTGTTTCCTTCGGATTAAAGATTGTCAACAGCGACGAAGAGCTGCGAGAGGGAGTCCGGGTCATTTACGACATGTATAAGGCGCCAACTCTGGTAGAAGAGTATATTGAAGGACGTGAGTTTAATATTGGGCTGCTGGGTAACAGCCCGGTGGAGGTTTTTCCACCTGTGGAAGTGATATTTAATGAAGGTGAGCGCATATTCACTTATGAGGATAAAATAATGATGAGCGGACGTAAATTGGAAAAGATTTGCCCGGCGCCTCTGGAAGCGAAGGTGACGCAAAAAATTCAAACCTTGGCTAAAGATGCTTTTGAAGCCCTTGGATGTTTTGATAGCGCACGGATTGATTTTCGTTTGGATGATAATGGAAACTTGTATATCCTGGAGGTTAATTCCATGCCTAGCCTTGAGCCTAACGGTTCCTATGTTTTTGCTGCAGCCAGTATCGGGCTCGATTACAGTCGCCTGGTTAATCGTCTTATAAAAATTACCAGCCAACGCTATTTTGGGTTTCTGGAAGCAGAGGATCCTTTGAAAAGAATCCGGGATGATCCTAAATCAAAAGTATTTGCCTCCCTTACCCAGAACCGGGACAAGATCGAGGAAGAACTGAAAAACTGGACCAATCTAATTAGCTGCACGGCGGATCCGGTTGGTCTGGGAGCTGTGGTCAAACGGTTGGAAAGCCAATTATTGAATCTGCATTTAGAACCGGTGGAAGAGTTTACTGACTTTCATTCGGCCTGGACCTGGCAAACGGCAGCCGGTCTTGAGGGAGGTACGCTTCTATTAGCTTCCGGCGATGTTCCAAGTGATGTTGGGGGAGGTTATTCCATTCCATTCCGGCGAGATCCTGCCTGGTTGTACGGTGAAGGTATCGCTTCCAGCCGGGCTGGGATTACCTGCATTGTGCAGGCACTTAATGCTTTGCAATCAGTAGGGAAATTACAGGGCAATAAATTGGGTGTTTTTATTTATACCGATGAAGGCCGGGGGATGCGATATAGCAGTAAGCATTTACAAAAGGCTGCTTCCCTGGCAGGACGCGTTATAGTTTTACAACCTGGTTTTCAAAACGGTCAGGTAGTAGATCAACGCAGGGGATCGCGCAAGTTCAGTATCCTGGTTGAAGGCGTTTTTCAGCGTATCGGTGCCATCAGATCTTCTATTGACTTGATGAGCTGGTTTTTAAGCCGGGCTGACAGGGTCGGGACCCTGAGCTGCCCCGAAGAGAAAGTGACTGTTGCTCTGCAGGAGATCCAATCAGAACGTTACAGTGTTCTTCTTCCGCACAGGATCAGGGCTACAGTTTATGTTACATTTCTCGAAGCAGCCCTGGCCGATGAAGCAGAAGCCAGGCTACATGAACTGTTCGATAACGGCCAGGGAGCTCAGGGTGAACCCCGGGTCTATATCGAAAAACTGGAGGAAAGGCCGCCTTTGATTCGCTCACGGGAAGCATATGATTTGATTTCACAGCTTAAAAGAATCAGCGAAGAATGGAAACTGCCTTTTGGAGTTGAATCCAGCCTGCTGCCTTCAGCAGCTGGAGTAATCCCCGCAGGAATCCCTGTGGTTTGCGGTTTTGGACCGGCTAGCCAGGATATGTATACCCCGCATGAATGTATCCATCGGGGGGAGTTTATGCAGCGTTTACTTCTTTTAACCCTATTTTTGTTGGAGGAGTAAAAATATTATGCCCGGGGCCTGCCTTCCGTTGTTAATATCAGTTCCCCACGGTGGTTTTGAGGTGCCGCCGGAAGTAAGTAATTATTGCCGCCTTGATTTGCCGGGGCTGCTTAAGGATGGAGACACCTGGGCGGGTTATTTATACGATATGGAAGATCGGGTCCAGGCATATTTTCAGTTTCCTGTGGCCCGGGCTGTAATTGATCTGAATCGGGCTGCAGATGACCGTCCGCCGGAAAACCCGGATGGAGTGGTGAAAACTGTAACAGTAAGGAACGAACAAGTTTGGCAGAAACCCGAAGGCCTGCCCACTGCTCAAGTCGAGCTTCTCCTGGAACGCTATTACTACCCTTACCATAGATGCCTGGCGGTTGCCTCTGAAAACCGGAAGATATTGTTGGGTCTTGACTGTCATACAATGCTGGATAGAGCGCCGCACTTTTCTGATTGCCCTGACGAGCAGCGGCCCCTGGTTTGTCTCAGCAACCGGGGAGATGAAAACGGAGAAGCCCTTGATGAGCATTTAACTGCCCCGCCGGATTTGCTTCGTTCGCTCGGGCAGATCCTGGAAAGAAGTCTTATAGATTTGGCCCGGGAAAAATCAGTTCCTGCGGTTTTATTAAACCGGCCGTTCAAGGGCGGTTTAATAATAAAACATCATGGGACGCCCGATCATATACCATGGATCCAGGTGGAATTTAACCGATCCCTTTACCTGGACTCCGATCCAAGGACAGTCGCCCCGGGTAAAGAGGAAATTAAACGAATAAATAAGTTGAAAAAATGTTTTTTCTTTGCCCTGGAAGAACTTCTGCTATACAAAAGGAGGGGCAAAACAATTTAGTTTAGCTTTTTATAAATATAATTGCTGATAGTTTTATATCAAAGTAGTATGGCTACACTCAGAACCTTTGCTAAAAATGGAAATAACTAAACCTATCTTTTCAGAAATCCGCCGAGCATCCCGCCCAGCAAATTCATCACATCTCCCTGCTTGCCGGTTTGAGTTTTCTTTTGGTTTCCGAGTACGCCCAGCACCAGGGGGGCAAGTTGCGTAAGCAAAGATGAAACCTGATTTTTTTGAACACCTGCTTTATTGGCGAGGTCTGCCTGAACTGCTTCATTCCTGCCGGAGAATATATGTTGTAGAATTTTAGCCCCGTCATTAGTATCTACATTTTTTAAGAATCTCAGGATGTCTTCTACTTGATCATCCTCATGCTCTTCAAGGGCTTTATTGAGTGATTTGGCTCCCCCGGGAGTGGTGGCATTTTGCTGAAGTGCTGCCAATATTGCGGGTAAAGCCTCTTGGGTTAGCCGCTGAGTCTGGCTTGGCTTTACACCGGTGGTTTTTACTCAACTGTTCTAACGCTTTCGGGTCATTTAACTGGTTGGTAATCATTGTCAGTATGTCCATATGGCATCTCCCCTTCGGAATTTGAATTTCTTGGACCAAGTTATACCACAATTCAATACTGTGTATGATTTTACTGCCAAAATTATAGAAGCACGGGCAATTCCCCGTGCTTCTACTGCTGGTCGGAGCGAGAGGATTTGAACCTCCGGCCTCTTGGTCCCGAACCAAGCGCGCTACCAAACTGCGCTACGCCCCGTTATTGCATCATGATTATAGCACAGTGAATATTAAAGGACAAT
>PWUG01000125.1 GCA_003562605.1 Syntrophomonadaceae bacterium
CGCCGTGTGCTCGACCGCCTGGTGGGTTACCGGGTCAGCCCCCTGCTCTGGCGGCGGATCAGAGGGGGTTCGAGCGCCGGACGAGTGCAGACTGTGGCGTTACGACTGGTTTGTGAGCGGGAAAAAGAGATCCTTGCTTTTGTACCCGAGACTTACTGGGTTTTCGGAGCCCGCGTAGCAAAAAGGGTGGATCCCAAAGATCCTTTTGAAATCAGGCTCCACAAAGTGGACGGTGAAAAAGGCGAAATTAAGGATCCGGAGCTGGCCGGGAATTTGTTAAAGGACCTGGAGCATTGCAGCCTTAAAATTGAAACAATCAAGACCAAAGAGGTCAGGCGTCGTCCGCAGCCGCCTTTTATTACTTCTACTTTACAGCAAGCGGCCTCCAATGCTTTCGGTTTCCAGCCGAACCGGACCATGTCCCTGGCCCAGAAGCTGTATGAAGGGGTTGACCTGGGCAGTGGTGAGGGCCCGACCGGTTTGATCACTTATATGCGTACCGACTCGGTCTACCTGGCGCAGGAGTCGATTGATGAGACACGCAGTAGTATCCGCAAAAATTACGGAGAAGAGTATCTTCCCGAAAAGCCAATCTATTATCGCAGCCGTGGCTCAGCCCAGGAAGCACACGAAGCTATCCGGCCTACCGACATTGCCTGTACCCCCGATTCTCTTCGAGGCATACTTGGCGATGCTGAACTGAAACTCTACAGCCTTATCTGGAAACGGACCATGGCCTGCCAGATGATTCCGGCACGTATTGAACAGATCACTGTCGATGTTAATACTGACAGTAATGCACACGATTACCTTTTTCGGGCCGGTGCTTCAAAAATTATTTTCCCCGGTTACATGGCGGCCTGGGGCCGAGGAGTGGGAGAGGAAGATGATGAAGATGAATCAGTCCTGCCTCCCCTGCAGGAAGGGGAACCCCTTGATGTGCTGGATTGGCTGCGCGAGGAGAAAGAGACCCAACCCCCGAAGCGTTTCAGCGAAGCAGCCCTGATTAAGGCACTCGAGGAAAACGGGGTAGGGCGCCCATCGACCTATGCCACGATAATCTCCACCCTTTACAATCGTGAATATGTAGAACGTGAAAACCGCAGCCTGCGGCCTACCGCTGCCGGTATGGAGGTTAACGATTTTTTAATAGAACGCCTTCCCGCCCTTTTCGAGGTTAATTTTACAGCCCGCATGGAAGAAGTGCTTGATGATGTGGAGGAAGGAAATGTTCATTGGACCGAAATGATGCAGCAGTTTTACGATCAGTTGGAAAAATGGATCGAGGAAGCGAAAGCGATGAAAATTGACTGCGATGAGCTTGAAAGTCTGCTGAACCTTACTGCTGAGATAGAAGATTTTAAACCGCCGGTAAAACGTGGCAAAAAAACCTACAGTGATGAGACTTTTGTGCGGGAGATGCGTGAAGCTTTGGATGAAGGCAAGGAAGTTACCGAGCGCCAGTTATACCACCTGCGCCGGATAGTTGCTCGCTATCGCGAACAGATAAAGTCGCTTACCCCTGAGAAGGTGGAAGAGTTGGGGTTGGCAGATTGCATCGAGGAGGAAGCCGAAAAAAATGAGCCCCCTGATGATGCAACATGGCTCAAGCTGGCCATGCTTGACGATGTGGAATTCGAACCTGCCCGTAAAGTTGGTAAAAAAACTTACGATGATGCAGCTTTTTCAAAAAGTTTGCGTGAACAGGCAGAAGGTGGAAGACGCCTTACTGAAAACCAGGTTAAATATTTAGATCGCCTGGTCCACAAATATGCTGCACAGATTAAGGATTTTGAGAAACGTGCTGAAGAAGCGGGGCTTTCTAACGAAGTTGAGGAAGATAACGAAAGTGGCCCTCTGCTTGATTTGCTGGATCATGTGAAAACTTTTAAAGAACCGACCGTGCGTGGCAAAAGAACGTGGGATGATGCGGCATTTGCCGACTCTCTGCGCAAGCAGTATACAGCTCGAAAATCTTTAACGGCCCGCCAGCGTGCCGCTCTTAAAAAAGTGATTGCCAAATACCACGAACAAATCCCGGGGTATGCTGAAAAGCAGTCCTCCCTGGGCCTTCCTCCCCCCGGAGCGCTACCTGGAGGCAAAAGGAAAAAGAAGAAATAGGGTAAATCATTAGCGCAATAAATTTGTCATTCAGGGACGGGGCAACTTTGTCATCATTTTATTGAAGAGATGTGGCAAAATAACTCTATCCCTTTTTGTTTCATCCCGGCAGTATATTAAGACTTTAAAAAGGATTTAAGCAGTTACAAAACCTAGCATTTCCTATTGTGGATTATGTTTATAAAGAAGGCCATTATATGATTAAGCATAGAAGGCGAGGTGCTCCTAATGGAAAATCCGGATCTGGTTATCAGGAATGCTAAATTTCCGGACCAAGAGAAACTTCAGGATGTTGCTATAAAAGAGGGCATGTTTACCCGAATCGCTGTTAATATTCCGGAGGTTGCTGAAAATGAAATTGATGCCCATGGTATGCTGGCAATTCCACCATTTGTAGATCCTCACGTGCATCTCGATGCGGTATTGACTGTTGGATCACCTCGCTATAATTTAAGCGGTACTTTGATTGAGGGAATCCAGATTTGGGGTGAAAAAAAAGCGGATCTAACCGCTGAAGATGTAAAAAAAAGAGCCCTGGAGGCGATCAAATGGGAAGTGGTACAGGGGACCCTGCATATCAGGACCCATGTTGATATATGCGATCCCGGCTTAACGGCGCTTCATGCCATGGTTAAGGTGAAAGAGGAAGTTAAGGAGTTTGTCGATCTGCAAATCGTCGCCTTTCCTCAGGATGGTATCCTGAGGTATCCCGGGGGGGCGGATCTCCTGGAAAAAGCGCTTGTTGCGGGAGCTGATGTTGTCGGCGGCATCCCCCATCATGAGCGGACCCGGGATGAGGGTATGGAAAGCCTTGATATTGTTTTTGAGTTAGCCCAAAAATATAACAAAGATATCGATGTCCACACGGATGAAACTGACGATGACCATTCAAGGTTTGCCGAATACCTGGCGGCCAAGACAATAAAAGAAAGATTTGGAGGCAGTGTTTCGGCAGGCCATACAACGGCGATGCACTCTTACAACAATCCTTATGCCTTTAAATTAATCGGGTTGTTGAAAGAGGCCGGCATCAATGTGATCACCAACCCCCTGGATAACATTGCCCTGCAGGGCCGCTTTGACACTTACCCCAAGCGAAGAGGATTGACAAGGGTTAAGGAGCTGTTGGAGGCAGGCGTTAATGTCGGGATCGGGCACGATTCGATCATGGACCCCTGGTATCCCATGGGGAAGGGCAGTATGCTCGAAGCCGCGTTCATGTGTTTAAATGTTGCCCACATGACCGGTTATGAGGAGATGAAGCAAATCTTCAAAGCTCTGACATATAATTCTGCCCGGATACTCCGCGTTGAAGGTTACGGCATAGAAGAAGGAAACCCGGCCAACCTGGTTATCTTAAATGCGAACAGCGAAATAAATGCCCTGCGTTTGGGAGCGGAGGCGCTTTACGTGCTTAAAGACGGAAAGGTTGTTGCCCGGACTGAACCGGCCAGGAGGCGCTTTTTTGATGAAGAAGTAAGGTTCGAAGTGCCCGGTATTTACGAATAGGTTGACGGCAGGTTGCCTGACAGTGTCGCTTTTTTAATTTTACTTTTGAACAACCACAATGAGGCAATTGACTACTTGACAAGCATCTATCAAATAAATATAATAAATTTACAAAATTAATTAGGTTGTGTGGCTACACGCCGGGGGGGTAAAAAACCTCTATGAAGGCATGTGCGCCTGGCACTTTCTTGAGTTGGTCAAGATGCCGGGCGTTTTGTTTTATATGGGTTTTGTTCTAAATCTGTTTAAGTTTGGAGGTTAAGTATGGAGAAGATGGAAAGGCAACCTGACAAAGTAATGGACCTTTATTCTGCAGTTAGTAAATTTATTAATGATGGTGATGCAATATATTTGGCAGGCTTTACTCACTTAATTCCTTTTGGAGTGGCACATGAAATCATACGTCAAGGTAAAAAAGATTTAACTCTTTGCAGGGCGACTCCTGACTTGATTTATGATCAAATGATTTATGCAGGTTGTGCTCGTAAAATTATTTTTAGCTGGAGTGGTAACCCGGGAGTAGGTATGTTAAGGGGTTTTAGGCAGTATGTTGAAAATGGGCAACTTGAAATAGAAGAGTATACCCATTTTGGTTTAGCTACACGTTTGCTGGCCGGGGCTCATGGAATGAGTTTTTATCCCCTGAACAGCATACGTGGTTCTGATTTGCCAAAATATAATACACTCATTAAAACAATAAAATGCCCCTATTCAGGTGATGATGTAACTGTTGTTCCTGCCTTGAATCCGGATGTCGGTGTTGTTCATGCTCAAAGGGCAGATCGTGAAGGTAACGTTCACCTATGGGGTATTGTCGGCGAGCAACAAGAAGTTGCTTTTGCCTCGAAAAAGTTAATTGTAACCGTCGAAGAAATTGTTGATGAAAGCGTAATACGCAGTGATCCCAGCCGCACTTTTATCCCGGGATTTTTAGTTGATGCCGTTGTAGAGCTGCCCTGGGGTGCGCACCCGTCTTACGCACAGGGATATTATGATCGGGATAACGCTTTTTATATTGAGTGGGATTCTATTACAAAAGATGAGGTTGATGTAAAATCCTGGCTGGATGAGTGGGTTTTCGGCTTAGAGGGTCGCAATGAGTATGTTAAAAAGTTAGGGTCGGAAAAAATTCTTAGATTACTGCCAAAAAACATGTTCAGTTATCCGGTCAATTATGGCATTTATCTTTAGGGGAGGGTTAAATAATGAGCTATACTTCAAACGAAACTATGGTTGCTGTTGCTGCCAGGGCCTTAAATAATCATGAAAAAGTTTTTGTGGGTATCGGCCTGCCAAATCTTGCTGCTAACCTTGCCAGAAAGTTATATGCTCCTGATGTTATCCTGATCTATGAAGCAGGGGTTATTGGGGCAGAACCTTTACGTTTGCCAATATCAATTGGCGACCCCTGCCTGGTAACCGGTTCTTTGGCTGTTTGTTCGTTCCACAATATATTTGCCAATTACCTTCAGAGGGGCTTAATTGATGTCGGTTTTCTTGGAGGCGCCCAAATTGATCGTTTCGGCAATCTCAATACCACTGTTATCGGAGATTATCATAATCCAAAAGTCCGACTTGGCGGCAGTGGAGGAGGCTGTGAGATTGCAACTTTCGCAAAAAAAATTATCACAATTATTCCTCATAATTTAAAGCATTTTCCCGCTGAAGTAGATTTTATTACCAGCCCCGGTTTTCTGGGTGGCCGTAAGGAAAGACAGGCTTTAAAATTACCGGGTAACGGCCCGGAAAAAGTAATTACCAACCTCGGTGTCATGGAATTTGATGCAGATGGAGAAATGATTCTAACCCATATTCATCCGGGCGTAAGTGTGGAGAAGGTAAAAGAAAATACGGGCTGGGACTTAAAAATAGCTTCCGAACTGGAGGAAACATCCCCTCCGACAGATGATGAGCTTCAGGTGCTTCGTGAGGAGCTGGATCCTGATGGAGTATATTTGGGCAGACGCAAAGATTAATAATTTGATTCGTAGATTTAGCAGGATTGCTGTTATTACACAAGCAGCGTGGCAAGAACGTGTCTTCGAAAGGAGTAATTTGAAATGAAAGAGGTTGTTATCGTAGAGGCGGTTAGAACGGCTATTGGAAAACTGGGTGGCACTTTGAAAGATGTTGAATGCGATCACCTGGCTGCTCTTCCTATCAGGGAGTGTATTGCGAGAACGCAAATTGATCCTAAATTGATTGACGAAGTAATTATGGGGCAGGCAAAAATGACAACTGATGCAGCAAATCTGGCCAGGGTTTCAGCATTAAGGGCGGGCGTGCCTATCGAAGTGCCTGCATATTCCATAATGAGGCAATGCGGATCCGGCTTGGAAGCTGTAAATAGCGCTGCCAGGCAAATTATGGCCGGGTATTCCGATGTAATTATTGCCGGCGGTGTTGAAAGTATGAGTACCGCACCCTACTATCTTAGAAAAGCCCGTTATGGTTATAACGTAGGCAATGACCTGCTGGTTGATCCAAATACTGAAAGCCAGCCGGGTTCACAACCGGAAGAGATCTTTGGGCGAATTGAGTCGATGGGTTTAACAGCAGAAAATCTGGCTGAAGAACACAACATTTCTCGTGAAGAACAAGATATTTTTGCATTGAAAAGCCAGAACAATGCGGATAAAGCAATTGTCAATGGCTATTTTAAAGAACAGATAGTTCCGGTTGAGGTTAAAAAGAAAAAAGAAGTGGCACTTTTTGATACGGATGAACACCCCAGGAAAGTTGATATAGATAAGCTAAAAAAGCTGTCTCCCGCGTTTAAAAGCGATGGAACAGTAACTGCCGGCAATTCAAGCGGTAGAAATGATGGTGCCAGTGCACTGCTGGTTATGTCGGCAACCAGGGCCAAGCAGTTGGGTTTAAAACCTAAATGTCGCATTTTGTCTCAAGCTGTTAGTGGAGTGGATCCAAGAATTATGGGGATTGGCCCGGTTCCAGCAACGAATATAGCGTTAGAGCGGGCCGGACTCACTTTAAAGGATATGGATCTCATTGAACTTAATGAAGCTTTTGCAGCCCAGGCTTTGGCTTGTATTAAACTTCTGAAGATAGAAGATATGGAAGATAAGATCAATGTTTGCGGGGGAGCGATTGCCCTGGGCCATCCACTGGGGGCTACCGGGGCGATAGTATTAACAAAACTGATATATGATTTAACCAGGTTAAATAAAAGATACGGCCTGGCTACACTTTGCATAGCCGGAGGACAGGGTATAACCACCGTAGTAGAAAATATCTTTAACTAGAGAGTGTATAAGGATACCAAGATTTATAACGCCTTGCATTTGACAGGCAAAAGAGGTAGGGAGCATGGCAAAAACCATATCAGTTAATGTAACTTTACATGGCTGGTTAATAAAATATTTTTCTTATAATTCTTCAAGAATAATGCAGTTACCTCAAAGCAGTAGAGTCTCAGATCTTGTCGAACTAATTTCCATGCCCTCTGAAGCATATATAGTTAAGGTGAATGGTAAGAAAGTATCTAAAGAAAAAGAACTGGCAGAGGCAGACGAAGTGCATTTTTACCCCCTGGTTGTTGGTGGATAAGAGGGTGAAGCGAAATCGAACTATCATTTGGGCATACATAAAAAGCAATCTGTCAAAGTCAGGAAAGAGTTTCATTTATCGGGGTTCCTGTTGAAATGAAGGTCAAGGTGTTATGGGTTTATTAGAGCAGATTACTTTACTCGTAAAAGAAAAGCTGAAAGCAGTCAAACAAGTTAAATAAAGCTGCTCAATTACTTATTAAGAGGTGATGAGAAATTGGCAGAATCTAACGTATTTTACCGGTCCCTGAAAAAAAAGTATCCAATGATTGAAAGAGGTAAGGGAGTTTTTGTTTGGGATAGTGATGGGAAACGTTATCTTGATGGTGCTTCCGGTTGCTTGGTTACCAACATTGGTTACGGAGCTGTCAATGTTGCGGAAGCACTTAAAGCAGAGGCTATGAAAACCGGTTTTTCTCATGGTACAATATTTACAAGCCACCCGCAGGAAGAGTTGGCCCGATTAATTACTGAGTATGCTCCGGCAGGTTTAGATCACGTATACTTTGTTTCCGGTGGAACAGAGGCAAATGAAACTGCATTTAGTTTAGCGATACAATATCACCGTCAAAAAGGCAATCAACGCAAGTGGAAAATAATTGGACGCCGCCTCAGCTATCATGGCAGTTCCTTTGCCACTTTGTCAGCTGCCGGCAATGTACAGCGGCGAAGCATGTTTTCACCACTTGTTATGCCTTTTCCCATTATTCCTGCTTCGCATTGCTATCGTTGTTATAATGATTCAAGTTATCCTGACTGCAATTTCAGCTGTGCCCGTGAGCTTGAAAAAACTATTTTAGCCGAAGGCCCTGATAATATTGCCGCTTTTATACTTGAGCCAGTTATTGGGACTTCAGCCGCTGCAAGTGTGCCACCTCCTGGGTATATCCAGTTAATTCGGGAAATATGTGACAAATATGATGTACTTATGATCGCAGATGAAGTGCTGTGTGGATATGGCAGGAGTGGCAGCTATCTGGCGATGGACCATTGGCATGCCACAGCCGACCTGGTTACTCTGGGGAAAGGGATTGGCGGAGGTTATACTCCCCTGGGTGCAGTATTGATTCATGAGAAAGTCTACGAGGTTTTCAACAATAATTGGGGCAGATTTATTCATGGTTATACTTATCAGGGCAATCCGGTTAGTTGCGCTGCCGGTATTGCGGTTAACACCTACTTAAGAGAAAATGGCCTCTTCGAACAGGTAGCAGGCAAAGGCGATTATTTGAAAAACAAACTAGAAAAACTCGCTGAAAAATACGATATAATAGGTGATGTCAGGGGAATCGGTTTGTTACTGGGGCTGGAATTAGTAAAAAATCGCGAAAGCAAGGAATCTTTTCCTGCATCATTGGCAGTAGCAGAACGGGCCAGGGAAAAAGCGATGGAAGAAGGTTTGATGGTTTACACCGGTGTAGGGGGTACGGCCGATATTGTTCCCCGCGATTACCTGATAATTGCCCCTCCTTTTATCATCAATGAAGAGGAGATGGACCTCTTAATTCAGTCTTTAGATCGAACGATAGAATCGATAGCTGCCGAGTTATTCTAAACCGGCTATAATCGGCAATATAATTAACGGGAGGTTAATTGGGATGTATGGTGTATATGGAAAACTGCTGAGGGTCAATTTGGATGACAGATCAATTCGGGAAGAAGTCATACCGGATCAGGTTTTTAAAGAATATTTAGGTGGGAAAGGTTTAGGAGCATATCTTTTATACAAATACCTTCCGGAAAAAGCAGAACCACTTTCAGCGGACAACAAGTTGATTTTTGTTACCGGGCCTGCATCAGATACTGTTATCCCGGCAGCCAGCCGTTATGGTGTTTTCGCGAAATCTCCACAAACCGGGTTAATTGGCATGTCCTTTAGCGGTGGGCACACCACACCTGCGATGAAAAAGACAGGTTATGATGCAGTTATGATTGAAGGCGCTTCTGACAAGCCGATCTTTGTCCATATATCGGATCAGGGCGTAGATTTTGGTGATGCCTCGGATTTGTGGGGGCAGGATACCAGTGTTGTAGAGGATGCACTGCTTGATAAGGTAGGAGTAAAAGGTGCACAGGCAATAACCATTGGTCAGGCTGGAGAAAATATGGTGGAATATGCCTGTATAAAAAACAACCACTGGCGATCAGCAGGACGAAGCGGCATGGGTGCGGTTATGGGTTCAAAAAAGCTAAAGGGCATAGTTTTCAGTGGATCAAAAAAAGCTCAATTAGCAGATGAAGAAGCGCTGGCAGATTACACCAGGGAAATGACCAGGGAGTTTCGTGATACTGAGAGAACCAGGTTACTGCGTGAGAAAGGGACCCCCTGGATGGTTACCACTACAAATGAGTTTCACGCATTTCCCACTAGATACTGGATGGAAGGCGCATATGAAGGATGGCGAGGTATAAGCTCTGATGCCATGTGGGATAGATTGGATGTCAAGCCTAACGCTTGCTATCGCTGTTTTTGTGCTTGTGGAAAATTATGCACTGTCAAAGAGGGGCGTCATAAGGGTTTAACAATAGAGGGTCCTGAATATGAAACACTATATGCCCTGGGCGGGCTTTTATGCATAGATCAGATTGAAGAAGTAGTTTATCTGAATGATATTTGTGACAAATTCGGAGTTGACACAATCACTGCCGGCAATGTGCTGGCATTTGCAGTTGAAGCCGGCAAGAGAGGCAAGTTGAGTGGAATGCCTGACTACGGTGATGTTGATGCTTTTGCAGAATTAATTAAACTTATTGCTTTCAAAAAAGGAGTCGGAAAACTTTTAAGTGGCGGCGTGAGAGCAGTTTCCAAAGAACTCGGTTTGGAGGAATTGGCCATCCATGTGAAGGGGCTTGAGCCGGCAGGTTATGATCCCCGAACAGTGCCTGGAATGAGCCTCGGCTATGCCGTTTCGGACCGGGGAGCCTGCCATTTGCGCTCCAGCTTTTATATGTCAGAACTTAAAGGTGAAGTTCCCTTTGAAATGGTTGAAGGCAAGGCCAAATATTTCCTGGAATATGAAAACAGGAATACTCTGGAAGATTCTCTGATACTATGTCGGTTTTATTACAAGTTTATTGGAATGGAAGGCATGCAAAAAATTATTAAAGCGACAACTGGTATGGACCTTTCCATGGATGATCTTAATGCCATGGCTTCTCGTATAACTACGCTGACCAGGCTTTTTAATATCCGGGAAGGTTGGACTAGAGCTGACGACAGCCTGCCCGAGCGTTTGTTTAACGAGGCAATTGGGCCGGAAAAAGATAAGGTTGTTCATAAAGAAGATATGGATATTATGATTAGCGAATACTACAATCTTCACGGGTGGGATGAAAGCGGTATACCTAGAAACAAGCCCGAATTATTGGCTTAATTAGGCTACCATGGAAATGAAATATTAAAATAAATTGGTCCGTTTGCCTTAAGCATAATTTGTATAGCTCAAACAGTTTAAGGTAACGGACCATATTTTATTTTCATTCGTGATGGTATAATGGTTCAAGAATAGACTGGAAAGAGAGAAAGCTTATGGATGAGATTAACACTAAAACAGTACTTGTGACAGGCTATGCCAAAGCGCCACAGGGGACAGCCATGCAACAGGTGTATAGTTATATAGGAGTAATCTTGGAAATAGATCCTAAAACGGATAAAGTTGTTGACGCAGAATTTACCCTGGTCACAAACGTTGCCCGAAGATTTTTTGAGTCATTGATGGTAGGCAGCGATTTGAATAACCTGGATCAAGTAGTTCATGAGATTCGCGAAAGATATATGGCGCCTTCCCGGGAAGCTATGGTTAATGCCATTTATACAGCTGCGCAGCGGTATTGGGAAACAAAGATGAAAAAAAATCTGGCAAAGTAAATTAAATTTCTGTGAACTTGTTTCAGGCCATTATCTCGGGTTTTACATTAAATGCAGATCCAGAAATATTCTACATACTGCGGAGAGTTAATAACCCTGATATCAGATGGGATATGGTTATGGTTCCCGCGGAAGAAACGAAATGCCTCATCTCCCGCTTCATAGACAAAACCGCAACGACCAACGCTTTCATCCTCATTGATACGTTCTACCCAGTAGCTTTTGACTATACCAGCGGTTCCGATAGATTCGTACCACTGCAGGTCATAGCTTATCTCACCTTTTTCCCCGAGGCTGATAATGGTATCGATAGCTGTTATTACGCCTGGTTGAAAGATGTCATCCCTGAGGTTGTGAGCTGTTACTTCAATATTTTCAAAATGCCATTCTGTATTTTTACCCCTGATATAAACATCAGGGATTATAGTTATACCGCCATTTTCTTCCTTGCGCTTAATTTCATCACGGTAGGTTGCATAAACGGATTCCAGGTAATCCGTTGTTGATTGGACAAATTTTAAGCTCATTTTATCTTTATAAGGGTAATGATCCATCCGAAATACACTTCGTTCACGCCACCCGCCATCGTAATAGGCATCGTACCACCACTCGCTGTGACCGTCCATGTTTGAAATAATGTAAGTATTCATCTCATCGTCAAAATAGTATTCCATATTTATCTGGCCGGTTTGATCCAGATAAACCAGAACATCAAAAATGGAGAAGTACCCTTCGCGGAATATATCTTCACGGATTGTTTCGACCGCTTCGGGATCAAATGTGAAAGAGCCAAGCCCATTAATTGTTACCTCTCCAGGCAGCAAAGCTGATGTCTCCCCTATTTCGCCTAAAACGCGATTTTCGGCCTGATCAGGATCGGGTTCTGATACTTCAGACTCCGGCAAAATCTGCTGGTCTGAGCAGCCGATAGCTATTGCTGCAGTAAATACGAAACAGGCAACAAATAATAATTTTCTAAAAATATTCATATTAAAAATCCCCCTCAAAACAGGTTTTCTATAGCAGTCCATTAAAAATAAATATACTAACTATATAGATATAATATCATATATTGCAATATATCGATACATTGATAAATCACTTGTGGTTAAAACAAAAATGATGACAGAAAATCCATGTTCACCTAATCATATTTCGCATACTGCTATTTTGAGCTATAATCAGGATATGAAAGTTAATTATCGAATTTTGTTGATTATCCATCTATTTGTTGGGCTGGGAGCCCTGGGCGGAGGTTTGGTCGCTATTGTCGACCCCTATAAGCCTCTGGGGATACCGGTTGAACTGCTGGAGGGTTCCCCTTTTAGCAACTACCTGGTTCCCGGCTTGATTTTGTTTGTAATTATTGGTATGGGCCATATTTTCAGTGCCCTGACTGTGATTAAAAAATCAAAGTGGCAGGGCTATATCAGCTCCGTTTTTTCCTGGGCCCTTATGATCTGGATTGTTGTCCAGTGCATCATAATTAACACGGTTGAATTTTTGCATATTTTATATTTTTTGATCGGCCTTCTGGGAGCGGTTTTAGCGATGCGGATTCTTTTCGAGCAGGGTCAGTTTCCGGCCAATGTAATTACAGATTTGACCGGGGTAAAAAGAAAAAAGTGACATGCCCGGATGAAGCTGACTTGTCACATATATTCCTATTCTAATAAACACCTGATCGGAAGCTTAATTTTATAAAAGCCGGCCATGGCAAAAATGAAATCGAAGTTCAAGGTGTGCGGCTCCGCTGCTACGATGCATTTCCTAATATCGGCAGGCAGTCACCCCTGCTGCTTCCAACCCATAATCGTAAAAAAAAATAGTGTAAAAAATCTCATCTATTAGTAACCTCTCTGGCAAAGCAGCTTGATCAGTTTAACACTTTTGAGGATTACTACAAATGGAATTCGAAATGATGGGAGAAAATTTATCGGTAAAGGAAAAAAGGGAGCGAATATTGAATATGTCAAAAGGAGGGATTAAGTTGGATAAAAGTATTTTTGGAATAAAAACGGAGGTATTGCAGCGATGAGTTTTAAATACATTCACACTAAAAAGGCCCCTGAAGCTGTCGGTCCGTACAGCCCAGGGGTAATATCGGGAAACCTAATTTTTGTCTCAGGGCAAATGCCTATTGATCCGGCAACAGGAGAGGTGGTCACAGGCGATGCCGGGGCGAAGGCTACTCAGTGCCTGAAAAATGTGCTGGCCATCCTGGAAGAAGCCGGGTTAACTGCAAAAAGTATTGTAAAATCGACAATATTTTTAAAAGATATGGATGATTTTAGCCTCGTAAATGAAGCTTACGCAGCTTTTTTTAAAGGAGATTACCCGGCGAGATCATGTGTGGAAGTTTCCAGGCTACCCAAAGATGTTGAAGTCGAGATAGAGGTTATCGCATCATGTTAACGGGATTGCCCTACTCCCTGGGGAAAATAGCCCGGTCGGTTTACATAACGTTTTTGCTATCAGTATTATTATTTTTGCTGCTTGTTAATTCCAGTGCTATGGCGCTATCTTTTGGCGATGTAAACGCTGACGGCAGAGTTAATGTCCAGGATGTTGTGCTGGTTACCAGGCATGCTCTGGGTCTTGGTACACTTTCTGAATCCGGGAGTTTCATTGCAGATGTAAACGGAGACGGTATGATCAATGTTCAGGATGTCAGCCTGATTATGCAGAAGTCGCTTGGTATAATCGATTCTTTCCGGGACGCGCCGATACCCGAACCACAATTGTTAAAAGACTTTATAGTTGGAGATGAACCGGTTACACCGGGTATGCGCGTTGTGGTCGTAACCCTGAATGCTGATAGCCCGGAACACTACATGGTAACAGTGGGCGGCGCAGTCTTAAGTTATAGTGATTCAGTCAAGGGTTATTTGGGTGAAGTCAGTGAAGATGATGCTGTTCGCGAAAAAGTTGCTGTCTACAGGTTAAAAAGATTGCCGGATTAATCTCAGGGAGCAGAAGGAGAGATCTGGATGGAAGCAAATGATGACAGGACCGGTGCCTTTAAATCCTTAGGCATACAAGCAGCCCTGGCCGTGGGAACGGTGCTGGTAATAATTGCCATTATTGCAGCCCTGGTGGGACCGGCGCAGGTTTGGTGTGGGGTGCAAGACATACTTGGGTTGATGCCGGAGAGCGACCCGATTGAACAAGAAGAAGTCCCGCCCGTTGAGGATCAGTCTGAGACGGTCAGGGTCGACCTTGAAAACGGCTATATCGAAGTAACCGGTTATCAAGTAATGACAGCAAGTACCTGCCTGACTATTCGCCTGGAACAGGTTCCTGCTTTCAGGCTTTTCCCCGGCCTTGAATACGATAGCGATAGCGGAGAAATGATTAAGCAACTTGATGACAGGTTGAAGCAGATTTACCTTGTAGATCAGGAAGGGCAGGAATACCGTTATCAGGGGGGCAACTTTGCTGCAGAACATCTTTATATTTCCGGCTGTGCCAAGGAAATCACCTGGTCATCCAATCTTATGCTTGAAATCCCGCTGTTAAGCGAACAGGCTGAAATTTTGACCCTGGTTGTGCCCCTGTCAGAAGATACAGCACTGAGGAAGGAGATCCCCAGGACCTTGCTGGTGGAGGCTGGCGACTGCAGGCTGAACAGTGGAACTATTACCTGGTGAGTTTAAATGCGACCGGGGGTTTGATTGTGAGCCCTGTCAATAAAATAGGGAGTTTTTAGCTTGGAAACTAAGCACAGGTTTATCTTTGAGGATTCACGAAGCCTGTTCGCTGTGAGTGACCAGAGTATTGACCTGGTGGTTACTTCGCCGCCGTATCCGATGATCAAAATGTGGGATGAACAATTTGCCGCGATCAATCCTGAACTTGCCCTCCTGCTTGAAAGTGGAAATTACAGCAGGGCTTATGAAGCGATGCATTCAGAACTCGATAAGACCTGGCAAGAGCTCTACAGGGTGATGAAAGCGGGCGCACTGGCATGCATCAATATCGGGGATGCTACCCGGACTGTAAACAAGCGTTTTCAGCTTTTTACCAATCATGCCCGAATCCAGAAGAAGTTTTTTGACCTGGGCTTCGATGTTTTACCTCTTATTGTCTGGCGCAAACAGACAAATGCCCCCAATAAATTTATGGGTTCCGGCATGCTTCCGGCAGGAGCTTATACAACCCTTGAACACGAATACATTTTAATCTTCCGTAAAGGGAACAAAAGGCTTTTTCGGTCGGAGGAAGAGAAGCAAAACCGGAGGAAAAGCGCATATTTCTGGGAAGAACGGAATACCTGGTTTTCTGATCTCTGGGATTTAAAAGGAGTCAGGCAGGAAACTAAAAACCGGGAGCTTAGAAAGAGGAGTGCTGCTTTCCCATTCATGCTGCCTTTTCGCCTGGTTAACATGTATTCCGTATTCGGCGATAAAATCCTTGACCCTTTTTCCGGAACCGGAACAACAGCCCTGGCGGCAATGGCTGCCGGCAGAAACAGTGTGAGCCTGGAAGTTGATGGCGGTTTTTCGTTTTCGGTCAGGGAGAGAATTTCTCAGGAACTGCCGGGGCTTGCCCGCTATAACCTGGATAGAATTGCGAAACATCTTGAATTTGTGCACGACTACCAGGGCCGGAAAGGCAGTATGAAATATATAAACAGCTATTTTGGTTTCCCAGTTATGACTAACCAGGAAACTGACCTGAAGCTGGCCTTTGCCGGGCCTGTGGAAGAAGCAGACAGCAGCAGTTTCCGGGTTAAATATTATGAGGATCAATACGTGCAGGAAAAGAATCTTGCAGCTTATCCCCCTATCGACTTTCAGGTTTTTTCTTCAGTCTTTTTCCCTGGAAAATAACTTCTGAACCATATTTTTCCCGCAATTTATCTCTGGTTATCGTTAATATGCCTTCCCTGTCACCTGCAGGTGTGTTTTGGAGCAGCGACATCTGGCTGCCCTGTTCAAATCCCGATACCTGGACTCCGATCAGGCGCCAGGGGGGGGTGCCTGAATGAGCCCTGAACAGCTCTTTTGCCACCCGGTAGATTTCCATATCAACGAAGATAGTTTCGGGCATGGTTTTACTGCGGGTAATGGTCTTAAAATCTTTGAAACGCAGTTTTACTGTAACAGTTCTGGCGGTGAGTCCGGCATTGCGAAGCCGGAAACCCACCCCGGCGGATTGTTCCATAAGCACGGTAAGGATATCATCGCAGTCATAAATATCTTTGGGGAAGGTAGTTTCCTCTGAGATTGATTTGGCCTCATGTTCGAATTCCAGATCACGGTTGTCGATTCCATGCGCATAATTATAAACAGCTTCGGCATTGCTTCCAAGCATGAGGGTGAGGGCTTCTCTTGAATAGAAGGCTAAATCTTTGATTGTATTAATTCCCTTACAGTGCAGGGTTTTTTCTGCAACAGGCCCAATTCCCGGCAGTGCCCTGACCGGCAGAGGCCACAACTTGTCTTTTACTTCACCCGGCCAGAGAGTGCCTACCTTATTCGGCTTGGCCAGCTCACAGGCAATTTTAGCTAATAGTTTATTAACCGATACGCCAACGCTGATCGGCAGGCAGAGTTCTTCCCTCACCGTAGCATGGATTGCTTCTCCTGTGTCGCAACCCAGGCCTTTTTGAACGGCCAGGTATGCTTCGTCAATAGAGACAAACTCGACGTCGGGAGTAAACCGCCCGAAAATCTGCCGGACTTGCTTTGACAGTTCTTTATAACGGGACATGCGACCTCGCACGACTACAGCTTCAGGGCAGAGGGCCAGGGCTTTTTTCATCGGCATGGCTGAGCGAATTCCGAATGAGCGGGCTTCATATGAGCAGGCTGCAACGACACCTCTGCCCTCTGGATTGCCGCCGACGAGGACCGGTTTACCCCTGAGGCCGGGATTGTCGAGCTGCTCCACTGAAGCGAAAAAGGCATCGAGATCACAGAGAAGTATATCCTTGATTTTCTTCATAGAATTATCGTAAAATTTTTTACAAGCCCTGTCAAATAAAAATGGATAACAAATTTTTATTTAAACTCAATATTGATTAAATCCATAATCGGCAAATAGCTGGCGATATTTATTCAAATCTTCCCGGGGCATCCATTGCCTTAAAGGGTGTTTGGAAGAATACGGGTCAGGGCGACCGGTACAGTATAGCTTTTCTCCCCAGAGGGGGTTATAGGGCAGCAATTCGATTTTTGTTATGCCGAATTTTTGTAAAAAAGAGGCTATGGAAGTAAGGTTATTGATTGTAGCTGTGATACCCGGAACCAGGGGGACACGCGGCAGAATTTCGAATTTTTCTTTCCGGGAAAGTTCGTGTAGCTTTACTATATTTTCCAAAATAAGTTCGTTGGTAAGACCGCAGTAGCGACGATGTTCCTCCGGGTCAATTAATTTAAGGTCAATATAGATAGTGTCGATGAAGGGCAGGAGATGTTCGCGAAATAAAGTTAAATCGAAGTACCCGCAAGTTTCAACCAGCGTGTGGATATTATTTTCCTTCAGGATGGAGAGAAGGCGGCCGGAATAATCTAAATGCAAAGTCGGCTCACCCCCTGAAAGTGTTACCCCTCCGCCCGAGTTGTCGAAAAACGGTTTATCCCTTAGAATATCATCGACAATGGCCCTGGGTTCCAGCCAAGTTCCCAGGGGGGTTAGTGCAGCTGCCGGGCAAACCGAGGTGCATTTCATGCATCCATTACACCTGCTTCGGTCCACGAAAAAAGGGTTGGTTATGGAGATTGCTTTTTCCGGGCAAAGCTCTATACAGCTATCGCAGCCTATACACTTTTCGGGGTCATAGTGAAGTTCTTGCTGGGTGCTGATGCACTCGGGATTATGACACCAAATACAGCTTAAAGGGCATCCTTTGAAAAAAACGACCGAGCGGATGCCCGGTCCGTCGTCAAGCGAATTTCCTTTTATACGCACAATCATAGCTTTCATACTCATATCGGGTTTCCTTTTGTATTTATTACAGGCTGTACTCGGCGCGCCGTACCAGCTCCAACTGTAGCTCGTAGTGTATCCGTGTAAAGTAAGCCAGATAACCGGATATGCGGACAATCAGGTCCTGGTAATCCTCGGGGTGGGCCATAGCGTCTTTTAGTGTATCTGAACTGACTATATTAAACTGCAGTTGCATACCGCCCAACTCGCAAAAAGTTTTCATATAGTTGGCGATGTTGGTAACGATATCTTCATGGCTATCCTGCGGCCCCGGGACCAGCTTGACATTAAAAGCTATATTATTGTCCATGGTTTTATGCTCGAGTGAAGCTACGTCGCGAAGGTTATCGAGAAGGCTCGACGAGGCCGACGGGTGCGGAGTCAGACCCGGTGTGAAGGGTTCGCCGGCTAATCGGCCGGAAGGGAGTGCATTTGTCACCCGCCCGTAAACAACATGGTGAGCCATTGACCACCACCCGGTGGTGTAAACTCCACCCTTGTAGTCGCGGGATGAAGCAAAGAATTCGTGAACTAGTTTCATTACACGTCTGGCCATGGCCAGTGAATCAGGATTGCCGGAACCGAAGCGTGCAACCCGGCTTTTAATCAGGGCATGCAGCCTGGAGTGGCGGGCAAAATTATCATCAACTGCTTCTTTCAGTTCTGAAAAAGTGATCAATCGGTCATCATAAACCAGTTTTTTTATCGCTGTAAGGGAATCGACCACATCAGACAGGCCGATCAGGGTTACCCCGGATGAGTTGTAGCGGGCACCGCCACGCAGGAATTCGCGGCCCGATTCAATGCAGTTTTCTGTTAAGGCCGAGATCAGTAAATGGGGATGATGGCGGTGAAAAATTTCGCCCAGTTCGTTGTTTCCTTTGACTGACTGCCCAAAAATAAAGGCGCACTGTTTGCTGAAAGCAGCAAAGAAGTCTTCAAAATCTGGGAAGGCGCTATCTTCTATGGCCCCTGTCGACGGCCCGAGTTTCCAGTCGGCCACAGGATGGCGGCCATTGTGCATAGCCATCTCCAAAGGGGCAACAAGGTTTATTTCCAGCGATGAAGTAGTACCTGCATGCAGGCCCGGCAGCGAAGGTTCGACACAGCCGGTAGAAGCCCAATCGCGGATATCTTCAAGTTTCCAACCCTCGTGTTCAGAAAGAGAATTAATTACGGCGTCGTCATTATGCAATGCCGGAGTTGCGCCGGTTAGATAGTTTACTTCGGCTACCCGCTTCAGGTAGGTCATACTGTTCAGGTCCGGCTTGTAGCGGGCATGAGTATTGGGGTGGTTTAAAGCCAGCATTTCAGTGACTTTAAGAATAATATAGGTCATATCGTTTACGGCATCTTTACCATCACGGGTTATCCCACCGAAAGTGACACAGGTATTTGGTGCTGAGCCGGAGTTTTGCAGCTGGGCCAGATCCATTGCAATAATTTCCCGACCGGCTACCTGCAGGTATAGAAGGCCGACCAGTTCAATCGCTTTTTCGATATAGGCCTCTTTTTCTGCCAATGTTTCAAGCTTCGAGATGTCCGCTTCAAAATAAGGTTGCAAGAGTTGATCGAGACGGCCAAGTGAAATCGAGGCATCCATGGTTTCCCAGCCCAGGCAGATCAGTGTGATTGTAATTGATTGGATTGCTTCTTCCAGGGTTTTCGCGGGGGATTGCGGGACCCTTCCCAGATTGTGGCTCATGTGAAGGAGCTCCTCTTGTCTCAAAGGACTTTCTTCAGCAGCTGCCAGGTCTTCCGCTTTTTCAGCCAGGTTGGCTGTGTAAGCATTGACGCCTTCCAGGCATAATTTCATGCCCTGGAGGGTGTTTCTTTTTTCTTCATCGGCGTTTTTATCTGTTTTTAATTCCTTGTCGATCATCTCCATAAGTCCCTGTGTGCCGTGGTTTAAAACTTTTTCAAAACCGGGGTTGTTTTCCGATTCAGAGACAGTGGCCCAAAAGGTTATGGCAAAGAACTGTTCATGGATACGGGGGCCGATTTCGTTGTCATATTCTTTTTTCCATAATTCCAGGATGTTCCGCTCTCGCCAGTAGGGGAATATATAGTGATGAAAGAGTTCCCTGCTTTCAGGGCTTATCGTGTATGGAGCATATTCGCGTTGAGAACAAGTATTTAGCTCGCCCCAGATATAACTGGCTTCGGCATATGGTCGGGCTAAACCGCCCAGGATCGGGTTGTCTGTCCAGGTGCCCCCCAGCAGGTCACGGTTGCGAATAAGCGGTTTGCGGTTTTTAAGCAGGTATTTTACACTTGCCGCTTTGCGCAGCATAGGATCCCACCTGTTACCCCCGGAGTCTGTCTCATAGCCGCTTTGCACGTGGAAATCGGTCAGGAGCTTGCCCAGTTCGCTCGATATTTCGCAGCGGGCGGCCATTCTTTCAGTCCGTAGTTCCTGCAGACGGGGGAAATCATCAAGGTTGTAGCGGGACAGGTAAGGGTCGTCTAAATGATGGACAGCAGGATCATTGTTATCCCCGTGCAGAAGTTCACCCATTCGTTTAAGCATCTCTTCCCGCCTGGCCGGGCAGGCATTTTCCGCCAACTGCCGGCTTGCTTCCCGGTGTTCAGTGATCTGCTTGCTGACCGCTTCGAGGTAGTTGTCAGCAAAGGCCAGGCTTATCAGGTAATCCCATAATCCGAGGGACATCATGTTGCCTTCGAATCTGACTCCACCGCGCATAATCATCTTGTAACTTTCCTCCGGTGTAGCCTCGAGGAAGGTGACAAAATTCTCCGGTTGTGCAAAAATTACGTTGCAATCAGGTTCATCCGGCAGGTGTTCAAGAGCGGTTACCTGCCCTTCTTTAAAAATGATCCCTTTGGAGATCGAACCGTCGCCGGTTTCCAGGCCGACGCTGAGGTTAATCCAGCCCTGTTTCCCTTTAAGCTGACTGTTAAGGTCCGGGCTATTATTAAAAAGGTCGGCTATCAACCCCAGGACGGTTTTGGCTTGCTCTGATATAAAAGCGGATCCTTCCATTTGATCTACAGCCTCCTTTATTTGAAGAGGCGATTATGATCGGATTATACTTCATCGCATGACTGCCTGATTATCAGTTTAGCCTCTCTATTCATTATAACAATGATTGCTGCATTGTAGTATGATCAGATTTCTCCCAAACCTGATTCAATAAAAACCAGTTTCAGGGTATAATGCAACCAAAGAGGGTGAAAAATTGTTTTTATGATCATCACAGTAAAGGAACAGAAATTTTATGGAAAATCAAAAGTGGCTCAGTTATAACGAGCTCGCTTGGCTGGAGCCGATTATCGCTCCTGTTGAGGATTATGCAAAGGAAACAGAACATTACTGTAAGGTATTAAGGGAGTACTCTAAAATTGAGCCTAAAACTCTTCTGCACCTTGGAAGTGGTGCGGGAATTAATGATTACACTTTTAAAAAACACTTCGAAGTGACCGGAGTGGATATCAGTAAAGGCATGCTCGAGGTTGCCGAACGTCTCAATCCTGAGGTGGCTTATCACTTTGGCGATATGCGAACAGTAAGACTGGGAAAAGTATTTGATGCGGTTATTATTCCAGAATCAATAAACTACATGACAACAGCAGAAGATATGGGAAAAGCCATTCTTACAGCATACAAACATTTGAAGCCTGGTGGAGTATTCCTATTCGTAACCCACATCAAAGAGGAATTTATAGAGAATAATTTTGTCTATACCGGCACAAAAGGCGATCTAAAGGTTACTGTTTTTGAGAATAACTATTATCCCGATCCGGAAGGAACGACATACGAAGCAACTATAGTTTACCTGGTCCGCCGTGGAGGCAAACTGGATATTTATAATGACAGGCATGTGATCGGTCTCTTCAGGCAGGAGATATGGCTTGAGATAATAAAGGCGACAGGGTTCGAAGTGCAACTGCAAAAACAGGAAGATACATACACCCCATATATTCTGGGAGAGGGGAAATACCCCCTGCAAATGTTTATCTGCACCAGGCCGTTGTAATTATTTTGTTTAACTTTCCTTTATATCAAGGCCGGGTGATAAAACTGTTTTAGAGCCTAACATGATGCTGCACCTTATCCCGGGAATTTGGTACGATGAGGTCGGTTTTGAGATAGATGCCAGCTTTCGCATTACCCCTGATGGATACGAGTCGGTTTATGAATACCCGCTAGAGCTTTTTATAGAAGAGTAGCCTAAAATATATCAATCCACCTGGCTTGGTTTGGGCATGGCTTAGGATAATAATTATTGAGAGGAGTAAGAGACTTGTCAAAAAAAAGTGTGTTGGATTTTATCAGGATGAAAAAGGAAGGCGAAAAGGTGGCCTGGGTTACTGCTTATGACTTTCCCATGGCTCTGTTTGCCGAACAGGCTGGAATGGACATGGTTTTAGTCGGTGATTCCATGGGTATGGTTCTCCTTGGTTACAAGGATACTATGCCGGTAACAATGGAAGACTGCCTCGCTCATTGCAAGGCAGTTCGCCGGGGGGCTCCAAAGACCTGGGCTATCGGTGACATGCCATTTGGTTCATACCAGATATGTGATGAGGATGCTGTCAGAAATGCTGTCCGCTTTCTTAAAGAGGCCGACATGGATTGTATTAAATTAGAGGGCGGTACACGAGTAGCCAGCCGTATAAAAGCTATTAACGATGCCGGGATCCTGGTTATGGGCCATATTGGTTTGACTCCACAAAGCTCCGGGCAGCTTGGCGGCTTCAGGGCGACAGGCCGGGATGTTGCTACAGCCAGAAATTTAATCGAAGACGCCCTGGCTGTGCAGGAAGCGGGGGCTTTTTCTCTGCTTATTGAAGCAGTCGCACCTGAACTGACAGAATTTCTTGCCGGGAGGCTTGATATTCCCGTTTACTCGATCGGTGCGGGAGCAAACTGCGACGGGCAGCTGCTAATTTGCGGGGACATGCTTGGCCAATTTCAGGCATTTACCCCCAAGTTTGTTAAAGTATATGCCAATATTGCTGAAACCAGTGTCAATGCTTTTAAACAATATATAACAGAAGTTAAAAACGGTGAGTTTCCGACCGAAGAGCACGTTTACCCCCGTAAAGACAGCCTGGAAGATTTCCAGAAGCTTTTTAAAGAGTATAGTTAGATTTAGCCGAAAGATGATCAGACAACCGCATTAAAAAATATTATGGAGGATGATTATAATGCCATTCGAAAAGATTGAAAAGTACATTACAGAAAAGACTAACTTTCCTTTGCGGGATCGTTATGATTTGCCAACATCTCCGATAACTTTTCCCGATGGATCCCACTACCGGATCGAGATCGCCGGTATGGAAACCGTTGAGAATTTGGAAATAATGACCCGTGAAGCAGAAAAAAGAAAAGTTCCGGTCCACCGGGTGATTTCCCTGGTGCGGGGAGCGGCGATGATGGATTACTCGGAACTGAAAGAATTTGCCCGCGTTGCCGCAGAGAATAAATATGAAGTGATCATCAACCCTCTGCCGAGCAGGGGCTGGGATAGTGGAAGGCAGTATGCAACTCCAGAGGGCTATGTATCCGGAATGCGGCTTAGGGGTAGTGATAAAGTATATGAATGGTTGAAAGAATTAGACCGTTGCCTGGAAGCCGGCATTCGTGGTTTTCTCATTCCCGATGAAGGGCTCCTGGATCTGGTAACAAAGATGAGGGCAGACGGCGTTTTCCCCGATGATGTGAAATTTAAAGTATCTGTATTCGCCGGCCA
>PWUG01000140.1 GCA_003562605.1 Syntrophomonadaceae bacterium
GGACTACTTTTTCTGCCTGTAAGCCGCGATTTCCTTCAACGACTTCAAATTCTACATTTTGACCTTCGTCTAATGTCTTGAATCCGTCTTCTTCAATAGCTGAGAAGTGAACAAATACATCGTCGCCATCTTCTCTCTCAATGAAACCGTAACCTTTGTCTGCACTAAACCATTTTACTGTTCCGTTCATAATGTTGCCTCCTATATATTATTGTTCAAAAAGCGGAATTACATTAAGCACCTTCCGCCCATCCAATAATCAGGAGGCTTACAGATGTCCAATTTCTTCAACTTTTTAATACATACATATTGTATCATTAAATAAAAGAAAATGCAAATGCTGGTATATAATTATATAATTAACTATATTTCCCTTCTAAACTTTATCATGCTTAATCATCTTATCATAAAAGATTTTTTATCCCGGCTGCATAAGATTTGGATTACATGCCTGCCTGTAAGCATTGAGCCGGGAAGCCCTGCAGGAGGAGAAATCCATTGGCCGATCTGGTAAAAGTTATCAAGCCCCGGCAACTGTTTCGGAATTTTAAATCTCCCTTCTTCAGGCGGGACAATCCAGGCCATATAGGCGCCTTTATAGACACCGGTATACCTTGAAAAGGTTACCGGAGTCGCCACATCTGTCACTTCGACATTATTTTTCGCGGCCGGAAACCGTTTTTCGACTTCCTTAATTACCAAATTAGCAAGCTTTTCTTTCTTCTCCCGGTAGAGTTCCTTATTCCCGGCCAACCCTCCCCAGTATTCATATGATGAAAATAGGGTGGCCCTGATAACGGTTTTACCTTCCGGAGCCAGGGTCTTATCAAAAGAAAAATTAGTCAGGTAGATATAGCGGTTTTGCTCATTACCCAGCGTGATCGGTTTATCGAGCTTAACTGCAACATTTTCCGCTTCCCCGGAAAGATCACTTTTTATCCCTAAAGAGACCTGTACCGAAGTAAAGGTAGAAAACTTAGCAAAACTTTCTTTAATCAGAGGGGTAAGATATCTGCTCCTGAGAAGATCGTAAACAGTGTGATGAAGATCAGCAGCTGATATAACAATATCTGCGCGCACATCACTGCCGTCTTGAAGAAGCAGTCCGACAGCCCGGCCGTTTTCGACTATAATTTCTTTTACCTGGTTACCATAGTTGATCCTGCCGCCCAATTCATTAAAACAGCTTTCAATCGAGCGGGCAAACTTGAGCGAACCACCCTGTGGAAAGCCTGCATCCTTGTTGTGCAGATTGGCTAGCGTGCTAATCAGGGAGATCATGGCTGAACCACCGGGAATATTTAGACCAAGCGCTTCTTTTAAGAAAGGGTTATTGATCTGCTCCAGGTATTCTCTGACTGAAATACGAGAAAACCGACCCATAAATTTAAATAAAGGAATCATCTTAAAAAGCATCAACGGCATATCCCAAAGCTTATAGAGCTCTTCAGGCTTGTATAGAGGGAACTCGGCCCGGGAAAAAGCCCTGGCCGCATCAATAATCGCCTTGACCACCACCGCATCTTCCGGTGAGATTTCCAGCAGATGTTTTTCCAGGCGATCGAGATCGCTGTAGATGTTTATTACTTCGCCCTTACCTCCTTCAATGCTCATAAAAATGTCGTGATTGAATGCTTCAACGCCATCCAGGGCACCTACTTCACGCCAGAGGCGGTTGAATTGACTGCCCGGTTTTGTGCCAAACAAGTAGTGTATGCAACCATCGAAGATATAACCTTTTCTCTCCCAGGCAGTGCATAGACCGCCAGGTAAATTATGCTTCTCAAAAATTTCCACTTCATAGCCATTACGTAAGCCATGAATTCCTGCTGAAAGGCCGGCCATCCCGGCCCCAATAATCAGTATTTTTTTTGCCATTAACATTGACCCCCAGGTTGAGTATTGTATTTTCAGAAAGGCATAAAGTGCATGCTGACATTTTTAAGGGCTGCCGGATCCTGAAGCGGATTGCCCCGGACAGCAATCAAACCTGCTTTAAAACCGGTTTCCAAAATTCCGATTTCTTTCTCCAGTCCCAGGATTGCGGCGTTACCGCCAGTTGCAGCCCTTAGTATTGACTTATTACTGAGCGAGCTTTTACTGTAAAGAAGGAGCTCTTCGACAAGATTACGGGCATGCACGACCCCTGCTGCACCTGAATCCGTGCCCGCTCCCAGGGGCACGCCATAACTGTGCGCTAAATCTAGTTTTTCGATCTGCTCTTCGCAGCTCCTGGTAATAACATCAATTTCGAGCGGGGTAAACAGCTTGCGCAAAGGTTCCCTGATCTGAATAGCGACCGGAATAATAGTCGGTACCCAGGCAATTTGCTTTTCGGCCATTATTTTTAAGGCCTCAGGCCTGACAAAGTAACCATGCTCTACAGAATCCACTCCTGCCTGCACTGCCAGATCGACCGCTTCAGCGGAACTCGCGTGGGCCATAATTTTTAATCCGCGTTTGCGGGCACTATCCACAATTTTTTTTACTGCCCCAAAAGGCATTATTGGTCCTTTGACAAAACCGTGCCGGTAGAAACTGACTACTCCGGAAACCACAATTTTAAGCTGATCGGATCCACTTTTCCAAATTCGATCAACCGCTTCCGGTATTGCTTCTTCAGAGCCATAATCACCACCCAGGAAAGAACCGTATCCACCTTTTGCCCTTATGGCTTCTCCGGTTGCGATAATGCGAGGTCCCGGGTACTGACTGCTCGCAACCAGTTTTCTTACTTCAAGATTAAGGTTCTTGCAATCACCACCGTCACGGACAGCTCCGATGCCGGTTTGGGCCATTTCCTGCAGTTCCTGCCCTATCCTGCCCTTCCAGATCTCCCGGTTGCTCCATGTAGCCCTCGCCCGGTTAAAATCTGAACCATCCAGGGCAAGGTGAATGTGAGCATCGATGAGGCAGGGAGAAAGGGTGGTTCCTTGGTTAAGGCAATAAAATCCAGGGTGGTTTTTTATTGTGGAGGCCAAAAGATCTTTCGGCACAGTAATCCGGGACACAATCCGGTTGTTCCTGATCTCAAGCAATAAATTTTTTTCAGGAACAAGCTCCGATCCTGTCAAAGCAAGGGGCGCCCAGATATAGTACTGCGACAAAGGTTTTAATTTAATAATCTGCATAGTTATACCCGGTCAGCTTATTCCCCTGTCTGGTTCCTCACCCCTGCCTATAAGGAGGTACACAATCGAGCTGAAGAAGACTACGGTTATAACAGCAATCCATGCCTTCTTGGATAAGTATTTCACATTTTCCCGCGGAAGAAGATCAGTTATAGCCAGGGCGATAAGAACCAGGTTAATGACAAACAAGGAAGCTATAATAATTAATATTGATCCTGACAATTGTTTTGACCCCTTTCATTACTGTCCCATCGACTATCAGAATAACAATATTCAACAAGCGTGCCATATTAACCTGCATCAGCTACCTGTCATTTCCGGGTTGCAAGATGTTTTTGAATGCATCTATTAACCCAAATAGATCATAATACAGGACACCTGTATTGTATATATAGTCAGCTTCGATTATAATGGTGATAACGGGTTCAAATTTAGTATTTCTGAATAACCGGACCTGTTTTTAACCATCACTTGATACAGCGGAGGATTATTATGCCTAAACTTAAATACGTGTTAGTATTTTTTGTTATGGTTGCTTTAGCTCTGCAGCTTACCGGCTGCGCCCTGCTCTTTAGCCGCGGGTCAGAACCGGAACGGGAAACTGCCGGTCAGGAAGCTGGAATGCCTTCATGGCTCTTATTATCTCACCGCAGTATCGAAGACCCAGATCTAGCTGATAGCAACGATCTGCCAAAATCACCCGAGAATGGGGAGACTGAAGATCCTGACGGCAGTGTCAATGTCGAACCTTCCGGACCGTCAACCGGCACCCCTCCTGCTGCGACGCAACCATCTGGAGAATCTACCACCTCTGAGCAGGCAAACAATGATAATGATATTAAGCCCGGCACAATGGAATGGATTGACGAAATGAAAAAACAAGAAAAAGCTGCGCAGGAGGCCTGGGAAAAAGAAAAAGCTGCTGAAGAAGAAGCTGCTAAAGAAGAGGATAAAGACGAAACTGAAGAAAAGAAGTGGTATGATCTGGATAAAAATAACGATAACGGTATTTCTCACGATACAAACATAATTACTGATTAATTCTAAAGGGAACATGGTATGCAGATAAGCATTTTTTACTCTTACGCACTCCTTTCGAAAACAAAAAATTTAATTAAATATGGAAAATTGAAAAAGGGCGCTTTAAGCGCCCTTTAAAATTACTTGTCCGGTCCTGGAAAATAACTAGCCGGCACTGGAACAAACCTGATTCAAAGCCCAGCGTGTGATATTCAGTCCTTCTTCAATATCCGATAAGGGTACGTTTAGAGCCGGCCGGAAACGAATGGAATGCGTTCCACAAGGGATAACTAACATATACTTTTCCCAGCATTTTTTCAGAACTTTGTCCCTGGTTTCAACACTCTTCAAATCAAAGGCGCACATAAGGCCTTTCCCCCGTACATTGCAAACATAATCGGAGAATTCATTTTGAATCTCCATAAGCCCTTTCATAAGTGCCGGTCCGGCTGTATTGGAAACGTAGTCCAGGATATTATCGTCACGGAATATTTCCAGGTATCTAGTTGCCCTGACCATGTCAACAAGGTTGCCACCCCAGGTGGAATTATTACGGCTTGGGACAACCCAGGTGTTGTGTTCTATTTCTTCAATTCTCTTGGAGGAAGCGATGCCGCATATCTGGGATTTTTTTCCAAATACAATGATATCGGGCGCAACTCCGTGATGCTCCCATGCCCACATTTTGCCTGTAATACCCATGCCGCACTGAACTTCGTCAAAGATAAGGAGCAATTCAAAATCGTCACAAATCTGACGAAGCTCCCTGAAAAACTCGGTCCGAAAGTGATTATCACCGCCCTCGCCCTGAATGGTCTCAATAATAATGGCGCAATGACCGTGAGGATCTTTAGCAATAGCATTCTTGATCTGTTTTATTGACAGTGCTTCGGCTTCTTTAACTCCCTCAAGCTGATCTTCAATGGGGAATGTGATTTTCGGGTTTAAAATACGAGGCCAATCAAATTTAGCAAAGTAGAGATATTTATTGGGATCTGCCGTATTGGTTATTGAAAGCGTATATCCCGAACGACCATGGAAAGCGTCCTTAAAATGAATTACCTTCGTTCCATAAGTAGCGTCGCCTCCATGATGAATAATACGGCCTTCTTCAATGTTTTTTCTTACTTTCCAATCCATCGCAGCTTTAATGGCATTTTCTACCGCAAGCGTTCCGTAATCAATAAAGAAAAGATGATGACGATGTGATTCCGGAACGGCAACTTCAGCAAAGGTCTTGACAAATTCAGCCATTTCACGGGTATATATGTCTGAATTAGCCACTTTGTTAATCGCTGCCCGAAAAATTTTTTCCTTAAACTCGTCATTGGCCAGTTTCGGGTGATTCATTCCAAAAGGAGAGGAAGCAAAGAATGTATAAAAATCAAGCCATTCCTTTCCGTCCAGCATATTAACTATTCTACTTCCTTTTGATTTTTCCATGTCGATGACGATGTCAAAACCATCCCGGAGCATATGCTTCGCTATGGATGGAAAAACCTCCTCCGGTTTAATAGACCATGAAACTTGACTCATAATAACCAATCCTCCTCAGGTTTTCTATAAGCACAGATTTTTTATAATATGGTGCAGCAGTGATGCAGTAACAATTATTAACCTGTCAACGCTATCGTAATGAGTCACTCTTTGCTTAACTGTTAAGGGTTCTCTAAAGTAATGAATCTCTAGAAAACCCTTATTATCCAATGGTGGGGACGAGAGGATTTGAACCTCCGACCTCTTGAATGTGAGTCAAGCGCTCTCCCCCTGAGCCACGTCCCCCAATAATACCCTACCCTTAAGGTCGGCACTTTAATGCATACTTATTATAACCTTAATTAATTGCCATTAGCAACATGCCATATAAGAACAGCATTGTTCCGCTTTTCTTTGTCATAAGTTAACCTTTAATCCTTTAACAAGGCTTCTTATGGATAATCAATTAACAAACCCTGCCAGCCGTTTTTCCCCATCCGATGATAATCCATAGCTTTCGATCTCTGCAGCCAACTGCTCGGCATCTCCATATCCAGCAACAAAGCCATTAAGTCTTGCCGCTGCTGTTGAGTCAACAAAGCCGTTGAAAGAAGGATAGTAAGCTTCAATTTCGGCGGCAAGATCCTTAACAGCCTGCAGGTAGTATTTTTGATGATAGTCTTCTGCCAGGTAAAACGTCTCGAGGGGAACTATCTCGGTAGTAACGTTTATATTCATTTTTTCTTCAATTGCTGCTTTACTTTCCAGCGCCGCTTTCTGTTGATCTTCATCGTGGAAAAGAATTATCGACATGTACTGTCTGGGAGCCCTGCCGGTGGGATTATGACCATCCCAAAACATCTCCAAAATATCTTCATATGAAATTATGGCAGGATCATAGTCGATCTGAAAAGTTTCTGTGTGATCCCCCAGGTTGCGATAATTTGGATTTTCGAGACTGCCTCCGGCATAACCGACTCGTGTGCGATAAACTCCCTCTAATTGCCCGAACCGGGCATCGGGTCCCCAGAATCAGCCCATGCCCAGAGTCGCCGTTTCCAAATTTTCAGGCACATTCTGATCTATCGGGGGTGTAGTGAAACCCGAAAAATCTTTTTGCTCTTCCATAGCAGTATCTTCCCCTTCGTCCTCAGCTTGTGAATCGTTATCTTCCATCTCATTAAGATCGTTCAGACCAGCTGTACACCCGGATACCAGAAATATCAACACCAGCAAAAGCAGTAAAACCTTTGCAGTTGTGATTCCGGATGCTGCCGGGAGAGAATCGGCCAACCGGTTACACTTCTGTAGTTTAATTTTATTAATCACGCTTTTGATCTTCAACACGGATTAATCTTCTCCTCGCATTTCAGCCAGGCGGCGCCGGGACTCCTCGTAGAATTGATCTCCTTCCGGGACCAATTCATAGTAAAGTACCGCATCGCGACGGTTCCCAAGTAAGTAATTCATACGGCCCATAATATAGGCCAGAGAAGTCCTCTCACCAAATCGTTCCTGCATTAACTGCTCAAAATAAGGGATTTCTCCAAGGTACCGCATCGCTTCAGAGCGGTTACCGTTTTCAATAAAAAATTCTGCCAGGCGTAAGCGCGCC
>PWUG01000392.1 GCA_003562605.1 Syntrophomonadaceae bacterium
GGCAGCATACTGGCAACCGCAATGAAAACAATGCTAACTGAAAACAATGCAACCAGGTGGCGGCCTTTAGCATTATCTTCATCAAGGAAACGGATAATTACCGCCCCGATAACCGGAACAAGTACTGCAATGATCGGTTGAGGGAAAAACAGGTTCAAATAAATCGCCTCCAGCGGTGCGCCTAAGCACCTGCATGGTTACAGCAAAAAAAACAGGCTCGTGGCCAGTATCGCACCGATTACAATTAAAACAATATATAAATCAAAATCTATGTTCGATATGCTGATTACCTGAAAACGCTTGTCTCCACGCGCACTGTAATCAAACTTGAATAATAACATGAAAACCTTTCTTAAATGCTGCCCGATACCGCCAAATATAAACTCAACGATATTGATCCAGAAAAAGTATACGGTGTCCCATGTTCGGGCAGTAGTCTGCACAAACCGGGTGCCGATACTGCTAAAAACCAGGTCATCAAAAGTGCCTGCGCCAGCCGATGTCTTCGCCAGCAGGACCGGGGTACGGTGAAAACCCCGGTTGAGAGTATCGTCTATAACACGGCCGCCCCTGGTAAATGACCTGTTAAGCAGGGCAATGGCCGGCAGGTAAATAGAACGTTCGACACTAAGATAAGATGGAGGTTGAAAGGAAAAGAGGTCTTTTCGTTTAAAAACAATATAAAAAGCGGCTCCCAGGACGAGCGCAATGACAATGCCGAAAAGGTCCTCTAAATACCAGACACCGGTGTTGGCCAGGTAGTTCAAGTAATATTCCGAGTAGGTGAAAGCATTGGCCATCGGCACAATCACATTTTTAAGCATAAGGGGTGATGACAATCCTAAAAAACTTATTATCCCGATGAAAGAGATTGCAACAAACCTTTCTATCCAGGTCTCTCCATTATCAGCACTTTCCAGTTTAGTTAAAAGGCCCGGAGAGCGGGGTCCGAGGAATATTGATATAAAAAGCTTGGCAATGTAACATACCGTCAACCCGCTGGTGAGCATGAAGAGCTTTTCTGCAAGCCATAAATCCCAGAGATAATTATGTTCATAAGCATAGACAATGGCGTGATGAAGCAGGGTCTTGCTTACATAACCATTAAAACCGGGAATACCGGTAATACCTGCCGCACAGACGGCGAAAGCAGCAAAAGTAAACGGAAATTTTCTCCACAAGCCGCCGAGATGATCAAGCCTTTTCTCATGAAGGCGAGCATAAATAATACCGAAAAAAATAAACATCCCCGACTTAAAAAAAGCATGGTTAATGATGTGGTATGAAAAACCGCCGAAACCCATCGGGCCGTCATAGCCGAGATAACCTGCTGCCCCGATTCCCATCAAAATATAACCCATCTGGCTGATACTGCTGTAAGCCAAAAGGGTCTTGGCATTATTCTGCAGAACAGCCATCAGGGCCGCTAAAAGCATGGTCATAATACCCATCCAGATCATTATATGACCAAAACTTTCCGTATAATGCCAGAGTTCGCTTTCGGCAAAACCTTGAGCCGGCGTATAAAGCATAGTGACAACACGGATTATGCCGTAAGCCCCTGTTTTGATCATGATCCCGGAGAGCAGGGCGCTGGCCGGAGAAGGCGCAACCGGGTGAGCCTGGGGTAACCAGATGTGCAGAGGGATCATCCCTGCCTTAACCCCGAAACCGATGATCATAAGCAGTGCAATTAATGCAGCCATTTCTTTCAATAACACAATTTCCTGCAGCATTGGTGCTATGGACACAGTTCCTATGTGTTTATTGAGCAAAATAATACCGCTGAGCAGAGACAGGCCCCCAATCAAGCCAAGGTACAAATAATTTCCGCCTGCATACATAGCCTCATCGGTTTGGCTGTGCACCACCAGAGCGTAAGCTGCCAGGGTCATCAATTCGAAGAACAGGAAAAGGGTGAGGAAATCACCGCTTAAAAAAACCCCGAGACAGCCGCCGAGGGTTAGGATTAGAAAAACATAATAACGGGTTTGCTGATGCTCATGAAGCATATAAGGAATGGAGACGAGTGTGGCTAAAAACCAGATTAAAGCAGAAAAAAGGGCAAAAACACTGCCGGTTAGATCAATCCTAAAACTCATTGCTATTCCGGCGAGTGAAGGCAGGTGATATAGAACCGTATAACCCTGCATTACAGTTAAAAAAAGCTCAATAGTAAAATAGAATGAAATGCCGGCAATAGATGCGGCAAGTATATTGCGCATTTGAAATGATCTCAAACCAACCAGGCCGATGATAACCGAACCTACAATTGGAATAAGCACAATCAGGAGGGGTAGTACGCTTACAACAATCATGTCCCGAATTTCTACTATGAATATTTCTGCCATCCGCGAACCCCTTATTTCTATTTAAACAATCAAAGCCTTTTATTCGCTTTACCACCTCTATTTCCTTCTTTTTAATAACAATTCGTATAATTATTTACCTATTACGTTAAATTTAAAAACATCTTGACAGAAACCTGAAAATGATGAAAAATAGAGTAGACGATGGAGGGGTTTTTTTGTGTTTTTATTAACCCGAATCAATAAAAAAGGCAATTTTTTTTGAGCATAATTGTGAATATTTGCACATGCAAAATTTTCTAATCGTTTTTTATAATTAAACTTATAAAATAATTTTAGAAACTATTTAACCTCGGAAGGAGGCAAAAGAAAAGATGCATGATTATGCTACCAGGGTCGTTTTCAGATATATGCTTCTTTTCGTTCTTCTTTACGGTATTTATGTCGTTATGCATGGACATATTTCTCCTGGCGGAGGCTTCTCAGGCGGTATGATTATAGGGCTGGGGTTGCTTCTCTACATCTTAATTTTCGGCCAACTCTGGAATATCAGGTTTAGGCAGATGATTCTTGATGCGGCCATAATATTTGTAGGAATCGGGGGTATCCTCGAAGTGCTGAAATTTATCATACCCCATGAACACGGCCCCATCGGCGTACCGGGAACCCTTTTCAGCGTGGGCATTATCTCAGTTTCAAACTTTGGTATCGGTATCCTCGTGGCCAGCACTATACTTGGCGTTTACTACATGATCAGCGAGGAGGCATAAGCTTTGGATCTCGAACTTATTTTTCTTAATTTCCCTTACTTTGTTGCAATCGTCCTATTTTCAATGGGCACACTTATTGTCTTAACCCAACCCAACCTGGTAAAAAAGGTAATCGGCATCAACATTATGGAAACGTCGATTTTCCTTTTTTTCATAGCCGTGGGAAATGCGCACGGCGGTATCCCTCCCATTTTCGACCCGCAATACCCTGATGCTCTCTATGTTAACCCTCTTCCTTCCGTTTTAATGTTAACAGGAATTGTAGTCAGCTTTAGCGTAACCGCTTTCGCCCTGGCACTTATAGTTAAACTCTATATTTACTACGGAACGATCTGCGCGCCAAACTTTATGAAATTAAAATAGAGGTGACCCCTTAATGGATACAGTGTCTAAACTTCCTTTTTATTGCGTTCTCATCCCTTTAATTGCCTCTTTTTGTATGCCCATCCTGGCGAGGTGGAAAAAAGAATTCTGCGCGCCCCTGGCAACCCTTGTTACCGCTTCCGTCTTTATAATTACTATTATCATTGGCTACCATGTCATAAATAGCGGACCAATTAGCTATCATGTCGCAGGTTGGGAACCTCCCTGGGGTATCGAAATCGTTGTTGATTCTTTATCCAGTATCATGATAATGCTAATATCAGGTATCTCCCTGTTTATTCTGATTTACAGTTTTACAGCCGTCAAACATGAATTGGAACGTATAGTAACCGGGTGGTATTACACTGCCTTCCTGCTCTGCCTCTCAGGTATGATCGGACTGGTTATATCCAATGATATCTTTAACATGTATGTCTTGATTGAAATTACCGGGATCAGCGCCTGCGCCCTGGTTGCCGCCAAGGGAACCCGCCTCTCAACCGAAGCTGCCCTTAAATATTTACTTTTGGCTACAATCGGATCCGGTTTTATTCTTTTTGGGATCGGCTTTCTATACATGATAACAGGGCACCTGAACATAACTTACATTGCCCGGGAATTGGCCCTTGTAAAAGATTCATATCCCATTTTAATATGGACTACACTGAGCTTTTTTGTTGTCGGATTCGGAGTAAAAGCAGCCTTGTTCCCGCTGCATCTCTGGCTTCCTGACGCCCACTCTTCGGCTCCTTCACCTTCCAGCGCTATTTTATCCAGCCTGGTAGTTAAAGTTTATATTATCGCCTTTCTGAAAATCCTCTTGATCGCATTCGGGCTGGAAATCTTTCATGAAACTTATATACGCCACCTGATTATTGTCCTCGCTGTAATTGCCATGCTTGCCGGTTCATTTTTCGCTTTCGTACAAATAGAATTAAAAAGGCGGCTGGCTTATTCAACTGTGGCGCAAATCGGCTACGTCTTTTTGGGAATCGGCCTGGGTACACCCTGGGGGCTGGCCGCCGGTATGCTCCACATCATCGTTCATGCTTTTATGAAAACCTGCCTCTTCCTCTGTGCCGGGGCTATCGCTTACCAGACCGGGCGAAAACATGTAAATGAGTTTACCGGGATGGGCTACATGATGCCTATAACCATGGGCGCTTTTTCTGTGGCAGCTTTTTCAATGGTCGGCATTCCGCTTTTTGGCGGTTTTATAAGCAAGTACGGTCTCGCTCTGGGTAGCTTGGAAGCAAATTTACCACTGCTTATTCTTGTTATTATCCTTAGCGGCCTTTTGAACGCAACTTATTATTTTCCAATTATCGGCCAGGCTTATTTTTCACAGGAAGATAGCAGTGGAGATAACCACACTGACCGTAAGTTCAAGAGGGATCAGATCCCTCTCAGCATGTTGGTACCAATTGTTGTTATTGCCGTTGGAATTATATACCTGGGAATCTTCCCTGGGACGGTCCTAAACTTCATTAACCAGACAGTATTAGCGCTGCTATAAAATAACTGCTTATTGCAGGAGGTGATTGATGTGCTTGAACGAGTTAAGGGTGATCCGGCAGGTTCGTTTTTTATATTCGTTCTCCTGATGGTATTCTGGCTGCTCATTTCGGCAAGCGCAGATTGGCAGCACATCCTGGTAGGAGCCATATTTAGCTCCATCCTTACACTTTTTTGGAGTAACCTTAATATATCTTCTGAGAATAGAACCGAGTTCACCGTAAAACAGGTTTTCATGTTAATCAGGTATATGATCTATCTGGGCATCGAGATCGTTTTAGCCAACATAACTGTGGCAATAATCGTGCTTAATCCCCGCCTGCCAATATCTCCGGGCATGGTTATTACACGCTGCGACCTGGAACGCAGCCTGATTAGGGTTCTCTATGTTAATTCGATTACTTTATGTCCCGGAACGATTACTGTTGAGCTTGAAGATAACCTGCTGATCGTCCATGCTTTTACAAAAGAATATGCACATGAAATCGAAGATTCTCCCCAATACCACAGACTATTAGACCTGGAGGGAGTTTATAAAAAATGATCACAACCGTGCTATATACAGCAGTGGTCGGCCTGGTTATCATATCTTTAGTTGCGATTATTCGTGCTTACGGCGGACCTTCAGTCTTAGACAGAATGGTGGCAATGAATGTTATTACGACTAATGTAGTAATGATAATTCTAATTTTTGCCTATATTGATCAAAGCTACTACTACATTGATGTCGCGTTTGTGTTTGTAATCGGCACATTTATTGCAACATTATGTATTTTAAAACTGCTGCGGGAAGGACATATTATCTGATAAATGGCTCTTTAGAGCCATGAACCGGGGTGAATAAAATGGTACTCCAGTATATTGCTTTTTTCTTTCTATTCGGCGGGTTTTTCTTTCTGCTGGTTGGAGTTGTGGGCCTGTTAAGGCTGCCGGATCTCTATACACGCATGCATGCTATGGGTAAGTGCGACACTCTTGGGGCAGGCTTGATGTTAATAGCCCTGATGCTGCTTATCGGGGACATCACCAATATTACAAAGCTGTTCTTAATCGGGGTTATGATTGCCACTATTAATCCGATCATTACTCACCTGATTGCCAAGACCGCTTACAACCGCGGCACACCGATGGCTGAAGGAAGCTATGTAATTAACGATTATGTCGCTGCCCAGCGCCGCAGAAGAAGAAGCAGGCTTCAGGAAGTTGCGAAAGGAGATGATAGCAGCCAATGATTGATATTTTAATGTTTTTGCTGCTGGTCGTTCTCATTGTTATAGCAGTTTCAATCTTTGTTTTTGACGATTTGCTGTATATAGTAATTATTTTCGGCGCTTACAGTATGGTTATGTCACTAATCTGGCAGCAGCTCAATTCGCCTGATCTGGCCATTACCGAAGCAGCTGTCGGTATTGGAATGACTGTATTAATGGTTACAGTGGTAACAAAGGTAGGGAGGCGACCGCAGTGATTGGTTACCAAAAAATAGTCCTTTATGGAATGTCAACTATTCTGGTATTATTGATATTTTTCATGCTCATGTTAGCCGTAACGGAGATGCCCACATATGGCAATCCCGACAACCCGACCTTTAATCTTGTCTGGGAGCGGTATGTATACCAGGGGGTTGAGGAAAGCGGAGGCATAAACTTAGTGTCAAACGTCCTCCTCGATTACAGGGGTTACGATACATTAATGGAGTCAACAGTTCTTTTTGTTACAGTTGTGGCGGTAATGCTGGTCTGGGGAACCAGCAGTGTCGGCCAAAAAAAAGAAGAGAAAAAATAATCACCATTAACCTGTAGGGAGAGTACAGGCAAGCTATGGATTACGTTACTTATTTACCAGTATTCATGATACTCTTTCCCATTGCTGGAGCACTTTTTATCATCCCGATCCCTGAACAAAGTGACCGCCTGCGCAATCCCTTTGTTGTGTTAATTAGCCTGGTGAGCGCCGTGGCCATGGTGATTATATTATATAATTTTTACCATTTCGGCGAATGGGAGCTTTTAATCCATCAGATTGCACCAGGCCTGGAAATAAAGCTGCGTGTAGAACCTTTCGCTGCCTTGTTTGGCGGCACAGCGGCAATTCTCTGGTTTTTCTCCGTTCTCTATTCGACAGGCTATATGGCGCACGAGCATAACCGCCGCCGTTACTTCATTTTCTACCTGATTTCTCTTGGAATGACCATGGGCATAGCCCTGTCGGCAAACCTGCTAACGCTTTATCTATTTTATGAATTCCTAACC